>JAJZEO010000041.1 GCA_021847505.1 bacterium | reverse complement strand
GATTAGACAGGCAATCTACTGCGCTTCCTGACTCGCCAAGGGGAAGGCCCTTGGCTTCGTCTTTCAGCTTGTATCTTACCTGTCTAATCAACTCTTGAAGGAGAATAAGTAGCCAACCGGGTTTAAAAGAAGAGATCAAGGTAAAAAAGGTAAGAGCGCTATATTTTCCGAAGCCGCATATTCGAGTTCATCTAGATTCTGTAGAAGAGCTTGGGGATTTTCTAGAGATTGAGATCATCTTATCCAAAGAGGTCCCTCTGGCTGTTGCTGAGGTAGAGATGGCTGAATTACAAAATCGTCTCCAATTGACCCACCTTTCCAAGATTACTTGTGGATATCGGGAGCTCCTTTTACAAAAGAAGGCAGAAAAAACATTTGGTGTTAGAGACCTTAACTACTACAAAAATCAAAACAAGATCTTTTGGGTGATTGCCGATGACCTTGGAGATTTTAAGCGCTACGACGTAATCCCCTGTCTCTACGTGGAACAATTTGATGATGGCACCTACGGGATCATCCAGCTGGATCCCACGATTGCCCATGATGATTATCAGTACACCGCTTGGAGAAAACTGATTGGGCAGGAATATGGCTTCAAAGCCGAAGTGCTCTTAATTGATGGGGCTCACGATAAGCTTTACACTCTGAAGGGCAAGGAAGTCGCTTTTGATTCCCTCTCCCGCAGCTTGCGCCTCATCGACAAAAGCTATCTAGCCCCCTTCGCTAAAAAAAGTTAAGGGGCCTTCCAAAAATAGTGGAGAAATTGGTCATCCAATGCAAAGCCGGCGGCTTCGTACAATCTCCGTCCCGCAAAGTTGTCGTGTGCAGTGGCTAGGCTCAAACCTTTGCCCCCCTGTTTTTTTACCAACGTCTTGGCTGCATCGATTAAGAGTTGGCCTACCCCTTGTTTGCGAAATTCCGGCACTACGTAAAGATCATTCAGTATCCAAAGGCTTTTCAATGAAACGGAGGAAAAGCTAGGGTAGAGTTGCATAAACCCGACAGACTTGTTGTGTTCTCTCTCAATGGCCAGATAGACCATAGATTCTTTCTTCATCATTCGCTCAGACAAGAAATCGCTCGCCGATGCGATGTCACTGGGCTCCTTATAAAATTGCCGGTAAGCATCAAATAACCCAGCTGCCTGAGACAGCTGGTTTTTGCCCGCTAAAATGACTTCGAAAGAACGATTCATGCTCGCAATATAGCAGAGTAGTTTAAAAAGCAAAAGCTTTGTTGCTTTAATATTCAATATGTTAGCCTATCTGCTCAAATATTAAAGGGATGAATTATGGATATTTCTATAGATGCCTATATAGATAGGTTTAAACAAGAGCATACATCCGGCTGTCTTACCAAGTGGATGTACGACCACCCCACAGCGACAAAAATCGTGCAGCTTGCAGGAGGAGTTTTAAGTGCTGTCGCTGCCATGGCGGGGCCTTCTGGCATGGGATGGCTTGGGGGGGTGGGCATGCTTGGTTCAGCGGGTAGCTGGCTATTTTTAAGGTATGGTAGTTGTGCAAGGCATGATCCAACGGTTCATCTATATGAAGAAAAGAGGTGTAAGGGAGGAAATCTCACTTATCATGGAGATATTCCTGTGTTAGAGCTTAGAGGCAAGAAGCCGAGGCAGTGGGGATATGCTCATGGTTTATTGTTGGGTGCTGAGATTTATGCACTCAAAAGCAATCTTGATTTGGCAATCCATACGATGATGCGCCATCCTCATGCTGAAGATCTTCCTAATGTTCTTGAAAAGGTCCTTGAGCACGTTCCCCCTGAGTATCTCTTGGAATTGCGAGGCCTTTCGGAGGGATTCAATACATGGGCCGCCCAAAGTGGCGCTCCCATGCGACTTACTGTGGGTGATGTTTTATTGATCCATTTAATTACCGATTCCAAACATTTTTCCCCTAAAGACCTTGAAAGGAGATGGCGAGATGATCTAAGAGAACATATGCATGGTGGGACTGTCCTAGGTTGCACTTCACTATTGGATCGCGATGATCGAGATAGAGTTGTCTTCGGAAGAAACATGGATTGGTGTCCTTTCGGAGAAGCAGGGGGAAAAAGCCTTTTAATTGTTTGGAAAGTTAAAGGCATTGCTGCATTTGGTGTCCCTGGAATGATCGGAGTCGTCACTGGGTGGAATAAGCACAACGTAGCCATGGCTATGAATGTTTGCCCAGGGGAAACCACTGAAGTCAATGGTATGCCCGCAATTTTGTTTAATCGCCATGTTCTTGAAGTTGCAGAAAGCGTCCCCCGCGCAAGGGAACTCATGGGCCGCATACAGCCCTTAGGCCCCTATCATTTGACAATCGCTGACCCAAAAGACGGAAGCTGCTTTTCTTTTTATCAAGATCAGGACGGCGCCCATCATCGACGAGACTTACAGGGCCGGGAAATTCAAGTACTGAATTGGGAATATCCCCTATGCGAGGGAGGGTATTTCAACAGTGCAAAGCGGGAAGAGCTATTGACCTCCTATTTTGAGGGAGCCCAGCATATACCTAAACGGCACCCTAAGCTCATGGAACATGCCCTGCAGCTGGCCCCTTATGTGAACTCCTGGATCACGATGCATAGCTTTGTCTTTAGACCAGGTGCTGATAGAGTTAAAATCAGCTGGAATAATGGCTATGCCGCCTCAGGATGGTGGGCCGAGGTCAGAATGAGCCAATTCTTCAGATAAATGTAAAATAATATTTTTAAATTTACACAATAAAATCCGCTCTTTGTTATAATTTATCCATAATAATAAAAAGAAGGATTGTTATGGAAGCTTCTGGTCTATCTTCATATTTACACCAACTATCCCCGCATAAATATGGGTCCCAGCAAGAGGACTACTTGGCCCGAGCAGAGGCAGCCATTAATGAGGCTGTTTCAACTATTCGGGCTGGAAGGAGCTCTGAGACTCCCCTAACTGAGGTTTTCTCTACCGTCAAAGACCGTTTTTGGGCCATACGACACCAAATAGCCGTTGACCATTCTACAAATAACGCCGAACTCTTTGGGACCTATCGGGCATCAAAGGAAGCTCCTCCGACTGAGCTGGGCTATGTAACTCCTTTAACTGCCCTTGATTTCCCTTACAGAGAGTACAATGAGATATTCATGAAACAACTTCAGGAGGTCATGGACCCTATGAAGCGTACCCTCCGTACATTTGAACAAAGAGAGATTCGAACAGAAGAAACCGCTCTTGGTCGAAAATGTGCTTTCTCTGTAAGTGTGCTCGAAGGTAGAGAACTTAGCGATCTAAAGTTGATCTATTATCCTTCTGATGATGAAATTCACTCTGTTTTGGATACTGAAAAGTCTGCCGAAGAAGTCAAAACCGACTTTGACTTAATGAAGGAACTAAAAGCAAAAGGTCCAAAGCTCTATGAGCGCTTTTCAATGCCGGCCAATTTGGGTCATCTCATTACTACCTACCCCTCACCTAAAACTTTTCCCGATGGTTCGTATGAAGGCAATCTCGATCACTTGAAAAATCTTTTTGCGATGTGTACCTTACGCCTTGAAATCGATGGAAAACTTTATGCTCTTTCTCGTTATCTGACTTGGCTTTATCAAGATTATCAAACGGACCCTGTCGAGCGGATGGCTAAACGATCTATTGGCATCATTGTCCATCAAGATCCTTTCTTAATTGAAGCGACTCTTCAGGAAATTGCGAAAGTGTTTGAAAAGGCGATTCTTTGGGACCGAGCTACCGATTCATTACAAGAACTGAAAAACAGGGTGGCTCTTCTTCGATTCCTTTATGCTCATTGTATGCCGTGCGTTAGAGGTGATGGAGCCGTTGGAGATTGGCTAGAGCTTGCCATTTACCGCTATCATGGTTTTATCCATACTCATCATAACTCGTCGACTCTCCCCTGCTTTGAGCCCCTTGCTTCTCTTAGACTCTCCCACTACCTGGGTCGTTATGATCGAACAATCACCGTAACAGAATAGGATGCTAGTCAAAAAAACTCTTTTATTTTAGAATCCGAATAAATATGCATTCATTCGGCTCTTTTAATTGGGTTTTTCCTGCGTTTTTGATCGTAGCTCCGATCACGGTGGCTACCTTGACCCTTTTATGGATTATCCGCAAAAGCGTCCCCAAAGAGATCATTCGTAAACATCACGATGTTGCGGGGTATCTATTTAGCATTATCGGAATTCTCTACAGTGTGATCCTAGGTTACACGGTGATCAATGATTCAACAAAGCGAAAGAGACGGTCTATACAGAAGCGACGATTATGACCGATCTTTACCGGGATGCTGTTTACTTCAATCAAACAAGCCTCTCTAACATTCGAGCCAATATCAGAAAGTATGTCGATTATGTCATCACCAAGGAATGGGATTTTCCTCATGAAGAGAGCCGGCGGATAGAAGCAAATGAGATCTTGCTCACTCTTTGGAAAAACTATGAAAAAGTAGATTTGAAAGATGAGCGGTCTAAAATCTGGTATACCCAAACCATCTCTAAACTCGATTCCCTCATGAATGCTAGGCTCGCCCGAGAATACTACTCATGGGAAAATCTAGGCAGCATGATGTGGTCCATTTTGATCCTCGGAGCTATCATTACCATCTGCTTTATGTTCTTTTTTAGCCTCGATAACCTTCGATTGCAGATGTTGATGACTTCCCTTTTAACTGTCTATCTCGCCTTTATGTTGTACTTGGTATTTGCCTTAGATCACATATTTGCAGGGACTGTCCAGGTGACTCCGCGAGCTTTTGAAGAAAGCATAGCCATATTCGATCGGCTAGACGCTAATACATGAGCGTTGGGTTAATACATAAGCCATTCGATCACTTGTTCTACGGCGACAGGATTTCTATTTATCAACGCATGACCGGTATCGGGAATGGTCGCTTGGTTTTTTCCAATCAGCACAGAGGCAGCAGGTACTAGCCAATCATTTTCTGCGGCCATTGTATAGAGGGGTACGAGATCTTGGTTCTCTTGAATCAGTTGCCAAATTTCCTCAACCCGATCTAAAAGGCCATAACAGAAGGGGTAATAGGGAGTTTCTGTAATGGGATCGATGTTGCGAAGTCGACTAGCTACAGCGATGACTTTAATCACTTGGGTATCCGGAACCCAGATCTGAGGTTGATAGGCATATTCAGCAGCAACAATTCCTCCCAAGGAATGCCCGATAAGATTCAATTCTACTAGATCGACCCCTGCTTCTTTATAAAGCTGTTTTACTTCTGCGATTTTTTCGGTTAGAGCTTTCAAACCCTGTTTATTGGGGTAATTGAAAGTAAATACAGGGCCTACAGCCTCTCCCTTTTTCTTGAGCGCGCGGAGGG
>JAJZEO010000129.1 GCA_021847505.1 bacterium | reverse complement strand
CGGGGTTTACCTCTCTATATGTCGACCAAAAATACCATCCTAAAAGCCTATGACGGGCGGTTTATCGATATTTTTCATGCTATTTATGAAAAGGAATTTCGCTCTCTCTTTGAAAAGAAGGGACTTTGGTATGAGCACCGTCTGATTGACGATATGGTCGCCTTTTCTATGAAGAGTGAGGGGGGATTTGTCTGGGCTTGCAAAAACTACGACGGGGATGTCCAGTCGGACAGCATCGCCCAAGGGTATGGTTCTTTAGGGATGATGACCAGCGTACTGATGACTCCTGATGGGAAAACGATTGAGGCGGAGGCAGCTCATGGTACTGTGACAAGGCATTTTCGTAGGCATCAAAAGGGGGAAGTCACCTCAACCAACCCTGTGGCTTCTATCTTTGCCTGGTCTCATGGATTGAGGCACAGAAGTCGGCTTGACCAGCATCCAGAATTGACAACGTTTGCAGAGTGTTTGGAAAAAGCTTGCGTCCACACCATTGAAGAGGGGTACATGACCCGTGACTTAGCACAGCTAGCCCATATTGATCACCATCTCTCAACAGATGCCTATCTTGATAAGGTAAAAGAGCGCCTTGGCCATTCTTTCAAGTAATCGAATCTCAACCGTGACGAATACCGTAATGAGTGAGGAATACTTCCTTAATGGCCGGGTCGTCCCTAGGACCAGTGTACTTATCACATAGAGTTATGAAGACGGCATCTAAATCGTGCTCCAATTGCTCTAACTGCGCTTCTACCTCTTCATCCACCCCAGCTTCTCTAGCCGCTATTACTTTCGCTAAAATCGTCCAACGAACGTTTGCAAACATTAGCAAAACTTTTTCATCATTGAAATTCTCTAGGCTCTCCAAATAAACTTTGGGTCTTGCAATCCCCTTCAACTTGGCTGTTAAATAGCCTTCAATTTTAATATTTATCCCTTTCAGTGTCCCAGTTGCTACACCATGTATTTGCTCTTTTAGATCAGTCTTTATTGTATCTATTGTCACATCGATCACGGGGCTTTTTGGCACTGTCAGGTACTTGATGAGCAACATGAGCAGTCCCAAGGGAAATACAATCACACTTAGGGTCTTTACTGCTGTAACCAATAACGAGGTTTTATGGGCTTGAGAAACAACCTTGATTGGTTCAGCTAGAAGTCCAGCCCTCATAAACTTATCTGGGTTAATGACTTCCACTTGCCTGCCGTTCCAGCAGCAACAATCATTGATAAAGTTCCGTACTTCATGACCCTGACAATGAACCGCTGTCAGAAAATCAACCCCTTTCTCCATCCTTTCCCCATCCTTCTAGAATCGTTTGACAACAAAGGGGATTTGAAAGGCTACATTAATTTTCTAAGTCAATCACAAGCTTTTAAAAGTTAAACTTTTATTGGCTTTGCGGGGTAATACTTTTCCTGATTAAATCGATCTTCCGTGCGGGCGATAATCATGGCCGCTACGGCGTCTCCTAAGATATTGACGACGGTAGAGACCATTTCGCGAAGTCTATCGACCCCTGCGACAAGAGCGATCCCTTCTAGTGGAACGCCAACAGCATTAAGGACCATCGAGAGCATGACAATACCCTGCCCTGGGATTCCAGCTATTCCTATTGCTGCAAGAAGAGCTGTGAAAACCAAAATCGCTAGCTTGAATACGGTCAATTCTACCCCGTAAGCTTGTGCGATAAAGATGCATGAAACGACTTGTCCAATCGCAGCACCATTCATGTTGACCGTGCATCCAAGGGAAAGGACAAACCCTGAAATGTCATCCGAGATGCCCAGCTCTTTTCTGACGCACTTCATCGAGACAGGGAGGGTGGCTGAGCTACTGCAGGTACTAAACGCTAAAACAATCGCCTCTTTCATTCCTTTAAAAAAGTGAACGACTGGCATTTTTGCTAGTAAATGAATCGATCCGACAAAGATGCATCCTACCTGAAAGAGACAGGCAATGTAATTACAAAGCAAAAACTTTCCTAAGGGAAGGATTATCCCAATTCCGAGCTGGCTTACCGAGTTTGCAATCAACGCAAATACCCCAATCGGCGCCATTTTCATGATGATCCCTGTCAAGGTATTCATCACTTCATTGACTGAATCAAAAAAATTGGAAACCGTCTTTGCCCTTTCTCCGCAAACTAAAATCGCCCATCCAAAAAAGACGGCAAAGACAATTACTTGAAGCACGTTGCCTTCGGCGAGTGAAGCAAAGGGGTTGGAAGGGACCAGAGAAGCAATAAAATCAAGGGTATCGATGCCTTGAGCGATCTGTACATTTGAGGGTTCAGCAAAAAGATTGATCCCCGACCCTGGCTGTATTAACAAGGAGACTACAATCCCAGCTGCAATGGCGATCAATGTGGAAGCAATAAAAAAGGTGATTGCTTTTAACCCAATTCTTCCGAATTTCCGTGGGTCGCTGATGTGACAAATTCCTGTGACAACAGAGGAAAAGATCAAGATCCCTACGAGCATTTTGAGTAGATCGATAAAAATTTTTCCGGTGATCGCGAGGATTTTATATTGCTCTTGGAAGATGATTCCAAATAATAATCCCGCTGCCATAGCAAGAAGTATTTTAACCCACGGTTTCATGAGCATCTCCTTTGTTGAGATTGCTAATCATTGCTAGCATTTTTTGATATTCATTCTCGCCATAGGCCACTTCTAACACCAATTCTAGTGGAGTAATCCCTTCTGGCTCGTTTATCTTAACAAAATCCTTTTCCGTACAAACGACCAATTCAGCCCCAGCATCTCTGCATTTTTTCACAAATTCTTGGGGGTGTTCAAAGGGTTCATGGTCGCTAAGTATCTTTTTCTGGATGATGTGGCACCCTTCGCGGGTTAGCATTCTCTCAAAAGTTTCTGGATTAGCAATGCCACAAAACATCCCGATCGTCTTTTCTCGAATCAATTCTCGCTTAGCAAAAGCCCCACGCATGCCTAAATACTTCCCATGGGGATGGATTTTTCTTAGCTGAAGGACTAAATTGTCAAATTCTAATTCACTTTCACAGTCCATGACTACTACCCAATCAGCAGCTCTTAACCGGCGGGGAAGATCTTTTAAAAAACCCCTGGGGAGAAAGTGCCCCGTAGCAAAGGGGGCCTTTGCATCAATGGTGACAATCTCGATATCTCGGTGAAGGGCTCTATGTTGTAATCCGCTGTCCATTAAAAGATAATTCACCATTTCCTTTTCAGCAAGCCTAGCACTTTCAATTCGTTCTTGGTGGGCGTAGACTTTTGCTTCAGGGACTTTTTGAGAGAGTAGGAACGCTTCATCCCCTTCTAGGCTACTTGTAACTTTTTTGCAGTCACCTTTGATTTTAGCCGCGTACCCACCAGTCAAAATACCCACAGGTTTGCCAACCACTTTCGCTATATGAGCCGTCAACGGGGTTTTCCTCGTTCCTCCACAAACTAATGCTCCCACACTGACCACAGGCAGACGCGAGCGGTTCACTTTGAAGAGGCCAAAATCGTAACCCCAGTGCCGAAGTGTGATCCATCCTTTATAGAAATGCGAGACCAACTGTAGCAAAAGCAGCGTGGGAGATAACGGCGGATAAGTCTCAATCCTCTTTCTCAACCATTTTTCCCATTCAAAGGGTGTTTCTTTGTGCATCACTAGTCGTCTCATAGCCGGCCAATGATAAGTATTCCCAAAATAAATTGCTAGTTCTATAATAGACCTGTATGAAAAGAGTTGGCATTATAGGAAGCTCTGGTTTAGTTGGTACAGAGCTTGTTTTACTTCTTGAAAATGACCCTTGCGTTCCTAAGCCACTCCATTTTTTTGGGCGGTCCGACCATTTTGAATTTGAGGGTCTGACCCATCTTTTCATCGCCACCCCTTCTGACGTAGCTCGAAAGATCGCCCCTTTAGCTATCGCTCAAGGCGTGAAAGTGATTGACTTGAGTTCAGCTCATCGAATGTCCCAAGATAGTTGTCTTTTTCATCCGGGCTTTTCATTTGAAATGGCCCGTCAACAGCTTTTTTCCATTCCTAACTGTATCGTCGCTATCATGATGTCTGTACTTGCGCCTCTACATAAACAATTTCAGATTGAGCGAATCTTTGTCGCAACTTACCAAGCCGCAAGCGGTGCAGGTAAAGAGGGGTTAGAAGAACTACTTTTCCAAAAGCCCCCCTCCGTCTTCCCTCATCCGCTTCATCAAAATCTTTTTCTCCACGAAAGTGCGCAGGGGGAGGAAGAAAAAATCGTTCAGGAAACTAAGAGATTCTTAGGGCAGGACGTGAGGATTCATGCACGGACAGTGAGAGTTCCGGTCCTTCGCGCCCATTCCATGACTCTCAATGTGACATTCAAAAACAAAGTTGACACCACAGAGCTCTTGGCCATATTGGCCAAAGAGAAGAGTCTTAGGTACTCTCCCAGCCCTACACCTAAAATCGCAGAGGGGGTTCAAGAAGTTTTTTACGGCCCAATCCGACAAGATTTTACTTTAAAAAATAGCTTTGATCTTTGGGTGTGTGGTGATCAACTCCTTCGCGGGGCCGCTTTAACCGCGCTGGAGTGTTTAAAAGCCGGCATTTGATCTTCTTTTTTGCAATTCATTGGTTTTTTTCCTTAATTGACTTATAATCTATGGCACTATGGATACAAGTCAGCTAAAATCTCCTACTTCCAGTGGGCCGCTCTCTACGGCCGGTTCAGGGCCATTGGCTGCCGGAAAACGGAAAACAGAAAAGCTATTTCGTCCCATGGATTGGAAAGAGGCGACAAAGCCTCAGGACTGTACCCAGCTTTTTAGGTCTGAACAGATTGCAGAGAGAATTGCAAAGCCACCGAAAGCCAACCATAGAATGGATTTAAAGAAATTCTTTCAATTGAATTGCGATGCTACCCTACTTAATACAGAGTTTGAAGGGGGACATGCAACCGTTTGGGCTTCTCATTTATCTGAATATTTAGTTCATTCGCGTGAATGGGCCCCTCATCTTGACCCAGCTAGGCTAGATAAAGCAAAGCAGCTTTTGTTTGACTTAGCTATAGATCATTCTAAGACCGTGTTCAGCACCGCACAAGCTGAAACTGCAGCAGGTGTCATACGTACGCATATTGATCGCCTTACTCCTGGTCAATCTTATGCATTTCATGGGGGATATACCCTAGACGAAGATGCTCATGAAATGGTCTATCTCGTCGAGTGTACGGCTCACAGCACCTATAATTTTACGGTGATCAACTCAGGTGATGGGATTCGATTTCACCCGCAGACTGTCGAGGGAATTAAAAAGAAATATGACCCAGGCCTCAGATTTAAAAATCTTAATCGAGCTCACTTCAACCCAGCTTTTTTGCAGAGCTTAGTTGAAATCAATTCCCCGATGCCTAAAGAAGCATTTTCAGAGGATACTCTCTATCTGTTGTTACTGACTAATTTGCAAGATGTCCCTCATGAAACAATCACAGATATTGGGGAGTTTATCACAGCTCAGAGGTCAGGATCTTGTGCGATTAAGGCTCAACTAGCTCTTTTAAGGATTCTATTAGGTGAAGAGGCTTACAAAAACCTGATTGCCTATATGTGCAAAGATTCTGTCCACCTTGCATTGAGCGGGGTATTTGATGATGATCTTAAGCAAGCGACTTTGTTCGGACAGAATGTGCGCGATATTGCCCGTTTTGCTGCGCGTAACTTACTTTCTATGGCGACAAAAAGGTTGGAGCGGAATAAGGATGATAGAGAGGCAAAAGAGGCTCTGCTTTCCGCTCTTGCTCTTCTTACAAAAATTGACCAATTAGAAGCCCTTGCAAAAGAAGAGGCAAAAAAGAGTGAAGCGATTATCGCTGCTGATGCCACAGTTTTGCCTGCAGAGCGAATAAACCCATCAGGGAATGCTCCCTTTCAAACGAATAGCGATTTTCCTCGCCTAGCTCCATTGGTGGCCTATGTAAAGCCAATTTCCCCAAGAATGCCCCTAGTCGATGCTCTAAAAGCACGAAAGGCTGAGTTGGTAAAATGCCCTGGAGCCTACATTCATCAAATCGAAATGTTTGCTGAAGCCTTACCTATCCCCTTTTATCCCACTTCTTACCAACCCCAAGAAATTCTCGACGTGATGAATGGGCTCTGTGAGATTTTAGAAGATTATGTCACAGTAACTAACAAAGGGAAGATTAGAACAGCCAAACAGAGAAATACTGCTCAAGCATTATTTGCTGTAATTCACGCGCTTTGCTCTCAGAAAGACCAAGCATTAGCAAAATGCTTTGGAATCGCAAATATTACTGATGAATTGGACCGGGGTCAATTATTTATTTCTCAAGTTGACCTCGACAGACATGACGAATTAATTCGGCACACAGAAACTTCCCAACAAAATAGAAACTCGAGTTCCTGGACTTTTCCCTATCAAAGATTTAACCCTAATGATCTCCCCGAAGGGACTCTGAGGCATGTTTATTTTACCTATTTTCTTCCTAACCAGCCTCAGATCTATGCAACTTATACAAATAAATTTGACAATTTAGGCGCTCTCTTTAATCAATTTTTTGTTTTCAACTCCAAGGCATCCCCAATGTCTTACCTTACTACCGCCTTTCCCGTACTTCGATGCATCCAAAGGGCTCACTTGGCGGTCAATAGCATTGAAAGAGAGGGTAGCACTTTAGTCTATCAATTTTATCAAAACGAGACCCACATCACAATTTATCATTCTGGTACACAAGTATCGCCCCATGTAACCGACCTTTCATTGCCCGATCAAAAGCGTAAACCGTTTGATATGCAGACCGGCTATAATGATCGTTATAGATCGGAAGAGCCAATTGCAACTTTTCCCGAAATTCACGAGACTGTCAGGAAAGAATTAAGCACTACTCCTCCAACTAAAGATACTCTTTTAGCTCTCTTCCGTGATCAAGCCATTGGTTCTCGAGTGTTAAGGCCTATTCATCTCATTGATCTAGCAAGGCGATTTTGGGGCGAATTCACTCATCCTCCTTTGAGGGCTTGTTTTGAACACCATTTGCTCAAAGCTCCCGTAACTAGCTTTAGAAAGGAGCCGATTTCACTCGCATTGGTCACCCCCCCTTTCAAGTATGAATTGCTTAAATTTCTCCGAGAAGAGCTCAGTTCTCTTTCTCTAGAAATTACCGACACTAATGTGGATTTGGCTTTCTTTTTAATTAGAATAGCCATTCATGTATCTTTTCTTTGTCCTATAGGGGAGAGCGATTTCCAGAAAGCTTTAACCAGCTATGCAGATGGCTTTCTTAATCAGCTCAAAAAAACAGAGCCCCCTCTTTCTGCTGATAGCCAAGCAAAACTCTTTCTGCACATAGCCCTCTTACAAACAGTGTTCATGAAAAATCCAGGGACGCTCTTGCCTATTGATTTGATCGAGTCATTATTGCAATTTAAGCAAAACCCCATCGTCAACCCCCCTTCTGCAAGAGAAGAGCTCGACTTCCTTAGCATGACAGTCTGTGAAAGATTCTACCCCATGCTCGATTCTTTGATAAAAGGATTGAAGGGTTCAGAATCAGAATTATCCATGCGAATTTTTGGAGAACCTTGCGACACTTGCACTTACGAAGATACCCGCCTAGTATTAGAAAACGCTAATGGTAGGGCCATGATTTGTCTGATGACAGGAAGTGTGACGTCATATGGAAAAGCTGTTAAGTCCCCTTTCCCCGTCCAAAAGTTTTTCAAATCGGCCGATTCTATCGAACTTTTTGGGTCTACAGAACAAAACCTGACCAAATCAACATTGACCCCTTCAGGATTTTTCTTAGTGGATCCCAAGGGAGAGTACCGGGTCACTTATTCAGGTGAAGAAAACGAAAACCCGTTTCTCATTGAAAAGAAGCTTCCAGACGGGACATGGGCCCGTCATCTTAATCGTAACCGGTTATTTGCAGCCTTCAATACAGAAATTACAAAAAATGATATCCATTGCGATATTCCTTTAGGCATCTTGGCGGGCTCGGAAGCTTGGGAAACTGCCGGTGGACTCCTCTATTTTTCTGATAAACGCTCGGGACAATTTGGTTATTGTGAACAGATCGTCAATTCTGCAAAGGTTCTTTGTGCAATTGAAGGCCAAGAGCCCGTTTTAAAATTGAACGATTCCTGCCTTCTCTCTATTGAACATCCCACTTTTGTGCATCTCGAATTAGACACTGAAGGAAAACAATGGGCCTGTTTCCCCCGTTTTCGCTCTCTTTCATTCTATCGCGATCCAGCCGATCCTGATCATCCCGACCGTTGGGTTTGGTCACAGGATCCAGCCTTTTTTTTATCAAATAAGCGAACTTTGGATGAGCTTTCTCATTTTCCCAACTATCTTAGAATTGAATCCGAGTCTGGGCAAGCATTTGCTTTGATTCCTGATGTTTCTTTTGCTTCCAAAAAAAGCAAACTAGATTTACATCGATGCGCTCCCACTTTAGGTGTAGACAAACCTCCTGAAATTCCTTTAGGCGATGTCCATCACTTTGCTATTCCCATTGATGACAAGGGAGTTTTATGCCCCATTTCTCCTGAGCAAGAGGTATTTTGTGCCTATATTTACTTAGGAATACGTGAATATAAAAGAGCACTTCACCATATTCAACAG
Source organism: bacterium (assembly GCA_021847505.1). Taxonomy (GTDB): domain Bacteria; phylum Chlamydiota; class Chlamydiia; order Chlamydiales; family 2-12-FULL-49-11; genus JAJZEO01. The sequence goes on along the minus strand of JAJZEO010000129.1, from coordinate 11,889 downwards.
ATCGGTTTGGTCGATTTAGTTCATTCTAGCGCTTGCGTTCAGAGCATGCAAAAATTGACAGCATTTGCTCTTAAAAGAGTCAAATCGCCTGAAGGGATCGCGATCTGTTTAAAAGCACTCATACTACTTTCTAAAAGTAGTTCCGGGAATGCTGTTGGGACTGATATTTATGAAAACTACCTCGATCAACTGGGAAATATCCCTAAAGAATTTCGACTTGAAGCAAGGCAAGAATTAGCCATCATTGAGGATGTCCCCCCTTCTGATCGCTCAACGCAATTAATCAACCGAAGAGAACTTTTATTAGGGTCCTATTTGCCTCCTGCTCGTCTTGTAGCCTCTTGTATTTATAGGCCTAAACATCCAAACCTCTCAACACCCGATTACTTCAACTTCCATATCGACACTAAGGATGATGGCCATGGAGCATTTATCCCCTTAACTCTTTCTGCTTGGGAAAAATCTATTGAAACTCATGAGAGTTCTACTCGCCCGACCAACTCATTTAGTTCTCTTTACAACTCGGTCAAGGATGCAAAAAGAGATCCTGCAAGGACAAGAGCGTTAAATTCCATTTTATCTATCATCCTTCTATTATCTCCCAAGGGGCAACAGACAGCTTCAGTTTTATATCATATTTTGCATGATCGACTCCCACAAAATGGCCAATTCAACTTCCTTCCTCCGAGCGGTAGTAGTGTGTTCGACTGGAGAAAAACACTCGGTACAATCCACCACTTTGGATGGGAAGCTCCCTTTAATCTAAAGCTTTCAACCCTCAAATTGAATCCTACACCTCTTCCAATTGACCACCGACGAACCCCCTATCCCCTTGCCCTAACCCATCCCAATAAGCCAAAAGTAGCCGATGAGGGGTTTCTTACTCTTGACCCTTCTCAAATCAATCCTGCCCCTTATGGGTTAGAATTGGCTAGTGCAAAAGACTTTATTCTTAACACCCCGCAAAGACATGTTTGTTTTGAACATGAGCAAAACCATTTTCCTGATAAAGCTTTTTTCGCCCCTGAGGAAGAGGAAAAGTTTCATGCCCCTGAAATGGCCTCGTATGATCGCTTTCAAAAGGGTTACGTGAAAACACTTGAAGTACGAAAGAAACAAACCGTTTCGGTTTTAAGACACGAAGACGTCATACGAGAACTCACTTCAATAGGTACGGCAAAAAAGGGACGAGATGACCATTTAGCTCGCCTAGAGCATAACATCCTTTCTTTGGCCAATAGATGTTCGGATGCAGCCCTCCTCACCGAAGATCTTCTCCAGGTGGGTAGTACCAAGCCTCCCTTGACCATGACTGACCTTCTTTTTCTTTTCTTTAATGGCTCAATAGCAGGATACAAAGCAGGTAATCCCTATCTAAGTGAAGATGAAATCCGCCAGCTTTATCATATGTGTGCTACCTTCTTCAAGGCTTCTGTCGAGGCAGACCAACTTGATAGGATCCATTCTCTCTTGGAAGAGTTGGCTACTATCATGGGGCCTATGGGTTTTGGAAGTAGCGAAGAGGCTCTCGATAGAAACGGTGTCGTAACAACCCATGAAGCCCATGAAGTTGTTGATATTCTTCATAAACTTCGTGACGTGGCCAAGCAAAAAAGCGATTATGACCTACAATTTTATCCTGAGCGGGTTGTTTTTGAATATGCTACGAAGAAGATGCTTAGAACAGAACCTGATCAAGAAGAGGCCCTCCTCTTTCTCATGGACCTCGTCAGCAAAAGAGAGAACGGAACACTTCAGGCTCCGATGGGGGCAGGAAAAACAGATGTCATTAGTCTCTATTTCATGGCACGAATGGCAAGAAGATCGTGCAGTAGAGATATGTATCCAGTTTTAATGTCAGAAGCCTTCCAACTTCAATCGGTATCTCATACTTTGAAAACCGGCCTGAGAAGAACCTTCAACGTCGAACTTGTGACGATGAATGCCCCTTACCGAGGCATGACTTTAGAGGAACTTATCGTCATTGAGAAATTGTTTGAAGAGATTAAAAACTCGCAAGAATTTCTCTCCCCAAAAGTATTGTTGATTTGTCCTGAGTATTTCCCGATTCTTGCCCTCGAATTTTTCCTCCACCTAGTTTATCTTAAAACGCTCGAAGAAGATAAGATTTCCGAGAATGACCTTGCTAAGGCCCGTTGTTTGAATGCAATTCTTCTCCATATAAACGATTCTCTCATCCTTTCTGATGAATCCCACGTTACCTTAAAACCGAACAATGAGCTCAATTTTCCTCTCGGCGAACAACAAAAATATGATCCTAAAAAGATCGCATTAATCGCATTCCTCATGCAGGTGCTCAATAACCCCGACATCTCTTCGCTTCTTCATCTTTCATCGAATGAACAGACAAAGCATTTTTCGATGGAGACCTATCGAGAAAGAGTTCTTCCCAGAATGGCTGTGGCTCTCTCAAAGTACGAAGAACTCTACTTGGCCGATGAATCAAAAAGGCCAGCCCTTCTAAGATATTTAAAAGGGGAGATTTCCCATGAGGTCCAAGCTTATCTCGATGATAGAAGGAAGAAAGTTCCTGCCGAATACCAAGAAGATTTCGACTTTTTACTCTATTTAGAAGACCTTGAACAATCTGGGGATAAAGAGCTTGTTGTTGCTGCTGAGATGATCGATACGGCAAAAGATCTTTTACAATCTTTAATTCCGTTTGTCCTTGGCAATAAAACTGTGAATATCAATTGCGGTAGGGCTAAAAAGAGCTCCTCTCCAGGCGAAACTGTCCCCTACATCTGCGCAGATACCCCATCAAAAAACAAATTCGGCTCTGTAGAACTATTGGTGGTTCTACACTTTTTGACAGCGATGATCCATGGGGTAGAAGATGGTCAAATTCAAGAGCTATTTGAAAAATACGAGGCAGATGCGCAAAAGGCGATGGCTCAGCTCAAGCTTCCCTACGAACAAACAAGTAGTGTAAAAACCTGCAGAAAATTATTCAAGATTGCCCCTCACGAAATTAAAGGGAAATTTGAGGAAGTTCGTACATTGGTCAAAGCGGACCCCAACTTACTCTTTGAAGTCGAGAGATTTTCCGCCGAAAAGTATGCGGTGAAATTTCCACAAAGATTGAACGCGACTGCGATGACAATCGTCTCTTTGAGCGGACTATTCTATGCTATGAGTGGAACTCCCCCTTTTGGGCTATTTCATCACTCCCTTCAAAGAAACACGCTTCCTGATCCAACCGTGAACCCGAATATCATCCATGCCCTCATGTCAAAACAAACCCCCATTACAATCGTAGACCTCGATCCAGATAGTCCTTATGAAGATATGATTCGACAAGTTACCCAAGATCGTGAAGTGGGTGGTCTACTTGATGTTCGAAGTTACTTTAAGGATATTAACAACGACGACGTTGCAAAGTATATCCTCAAGCATACAGATCCTAGCAAAGTAAAGGCTGTCCTTTACTTTACAAGGCAAAATGGATCAGCCGCTGCCGATTACCCTGCCCTCTTGCTTCGAGGCGAAGAAGAACCCAAAATTTTACGGGATACTACAGCACCAGAGCTTGAAAAGCATGGTTTGGAAAAAGGAGATTATTTTCCCTTCTACGATAGACGCCACACTGAGGGAACCGATATTCCCGCATTACCCCACGCTTGTTATGCCTTATTGCCTGGATCTCAAGATAAAACATCGGAGGAAACTCAGGGGATTGCACGTCTTCGGGCCTTCCTAAAAGGACAAAGGACTAAAGTTTTCATTGATTCCGATGAAGCCGCCCTTTACAACCCTAATTTTGCTACACAACCTGTAGGAGAGCAGTACCGAACTATTGTCAAGAGATCCCTTAGAAATGAGGCCCGTACAGAATCGGTTGAAAAACTGACCTCCTTTAGAAAGATGTTTTCCAATGCTGTCGTCTCGCAATTGAGAAGCCACCTAGTCCGGATGCCTACCGCAACTAAAGAAGATATCTTAGCTCAAGTCGATTTGCTTGATGCCGTTAAGATGTTCATCGTCGTAGATGACACCGAGAAGAAACAAGAATGCCGACTCGAAAAGGATTTCGATGTACTCGTCGTTTTACAAGCAGAAGCAAAAAGTTTGCTCGATTCGCTTAGGGCAAATGGTGCGGTTCCTCCTTCTGTTTTACAAAAAGTAGAGGCTGAAATCACTGAAATTCTCAAACTAGCAGAAGAGACAAAAGGGGAGTTTGTTCAAACGGTCAGAAAATCAGTCCACTTATTGACCAATTCAAAAGCCGCTCCTGACACTGAGGTCCAGGCTCAGATACAGGAAGACCAAGAGCATGAAATGGATGTCGATGTGGGATTACAACGGCAAGTTGAGCAAGAACTTCAAGATCTGCATGGCCCTGCCTATCTTACTGATTCCTCCATACTACCCTTCAGTCCAGATGCTTTTATTAGAGATCAATGGACTAATTTTGCTCAGCCACAAGGTTCAATGCCTGTTTCTCAAGCCTTCACTGCAAAATATTGTCCTCCAAGCAAGATGTTTAAAACCGACTATGGGTTGATATTCTTGAATAATCTCCAAGTCACACCAGAGTATTTACAGCCTTACAAAGAAACGGTTCCGATTATCTCTAGAAGGATGCCCCCTGTCCAGTATCTTGTGGTTTTTCATGACGAGAAAAGCTCTTCCTACAAAGGGGTCATCACAACTCGCTTCCAGGCTGAACACTTGACTGCATATATAAGAAGTACAAATTCACGCAATGTTTGGGTGATACTCCCCAATCTAGAAATTGAAGCGGGAAGATCCAGCATAGATTTTGAAGAGCAAGCCCTTCAACAAATTTTGATTCCTTTTAATATTCTTGCCGGAAACCTCAGTTACCCCTTTGAACAGCTCATGTCTTATGTAAACTGGCTCGACATGGATCCTGCTGTAGCTAGCATCAAGAAACGGTTTTTGTATTTGATGTACACAAAATATGAACCTCTCTTTGATAAAGGCCATTTGATGCTCTCCGACCGCAATGAAATCGACCGTTTTCTCTACAAAGAGAGCGACTCTAAACTTCTTGAGGAGGCGCAAAGCCTTGATCCTGCCGCCATCAGAAGCGACCCAGATAGATTCAAGAAGTATTTTCCTTATTTACGTGGCGAAGAGCTGGTCCAGGTTGTTCCGATTTCTTCTCTTGACCAATTAAGACCCGAGCAAATGCCTTTTATCTCGCGAGAGCAGGCCGCTAAAATTACCAATATCCGCTGCATCCAAAAAATCCCTGGTAAGGTGATTGCTCAATTAACGGCCGCAGAATTGGAGCCCCGCTTACGGGCCATGACTACAACTCAAATGGCCTCTATTTCTGATGTCGACATTCTCCCTCTCGTTGAAAAAAATAGATGGAAGCAACTACTACCTGCTAGACTTTTTGAGAACGCTAATATATCGGCCATCGACTTTGGCTTTTTATCAGATGCACAATTTGCTGCCTTGTCTCCTACACTTGCTTCAGTGACTGTCTCCGCGCATCATGAACGTGCCCGACGCATTAATGATCCCGATTTAATATTGCAACTCGTTGAAAAAGGAAGGCTTAGATTAAATGATGTCTCCAGAGACAACTTGCAAAATCTAAGAAGCCCCCGTTTTATCCTCTATGTAGAAGACTTTTCCTTCGACGCTTTGCATGAAGAGTTGCTAGTAGAGGGGCTCAAACTTCCAAAAGCGGATCTAGCCGGCCCCCTTCAAGTGTTGAGAAATCCTCCTAATCTCCATCGTTTGTGGGACCTTGGATATAGAGAATTTACTCGTGATCAGTTGTCCCGAATAACGCAAGCTGGCATCTTTGTAGAGTTTGATGGAGAACAAGCAAAAGCGATCATTACCGATGAAGGTAAAGCCCATCATCTCAACTGGAGGAGTTTCTTAACAAAAGAGTATTTTGAAGGATATAAAGGGAGAATTGCTTCTTCGCTCCTAATACTTTTGGATGCTGAGCGAATTGGTTGGTACCTAGACAGTTATCCTGCGGGTGTCCAACAACTACTACAAGTCCCGGTCCGTGTCCTTATCCAGGTTCAATCTAAAACCCCATTTACCATTACTCAAAATCGTTTAGATGAATTAAACCCTGCAGACTTTGACGCGCTTTCAGATGAATTATTAAACAATTTGAGTTCAAGACAAATTGTTAGAATCTCCAAACCCGAACAGGTTAGGAGATTGACTACAAAACAAATCATCTATATCAACCCCGCATTCGCTGACGAAATTGAGAATCCAACAATCGAGCTTCACATTGAGCAATTCCCCCGCCAACTTTTAGCAAGATTTTTATTAGGAAAAATCGAAACTTTTGATGATAATTTATTACGTAAATTCATAACTAAATGCGGCTTTTTAGGCTGGACAACACCTATTCAAAGTGTAAAATCGACCCTCGAACAAGCGACAAATGAAGACTTTCTCCGCAGACTTGAAGCCCTCAGATATTCTCATTTTACTCAAGATCAAAGGTACATTCTTAATCCCAAATTGAATCCTGCTTATTACACCCACGATGTTCTTATCAGTCATGGAAAGCACATCGAAAGTTCAATAGTTAAAGCCTTCACAGCGGACCAATGGGGCTGGTACTTAGATGGCTATCCCGCTGGAGTCCGAAGTTGTGAAGACCTCACCACAGAGTTTGTTCTTCAAATTCGCGCTAAAACTAAAACTCACATCCCATTGACTGCACATCAGGTCAATAATACAGAATCAGATGAGGCCCTCCTCCAGCTTGAGGATAATGAATTGAGACATTTATATTCAACCCGATGCGAAAGGATCAACAATTTCGTGCTTTTCAGGCGAATCTTATCGTTGGCCGATAGTGGAGCCCTATATGTTACGACTTTGAATAGGATTTCCTCGGCATTAGTGGACCAACTACCGTCCGAATCTTTAACTGAACCAGTGATAAAAGGACTTTTAAAACAACTCTCTTCCGAAGAAAGGCTTAGAAGCTTAAATGACGAGCAATTGAAGATTTACTTTAACGAGATCCGAGATTCACATGACTATAGTGCAATGTATCGCCTTCGAGAAGAGAAACTCGATCCAATTACCGATTTAGCTCTACTTCAAAGATTTGAAAATGCAGGCTATTCTCGTCTTACGGACCAGCAGAAAGCTCTCTTAGCTGCAGAGAGGGAAAGACTGAGGACCCCGCCACCTCCCCCTAGAGAGAAGACCCCACCACCTCCCCTTGATGTACCTGATATCGCGAAAGATGATGGCGAATCATCAGAGGATTTGACAAGGACAACACCGCCTCCTACTAACTTACCTCCACCTGACTCTCCTAAAGATGACGAACAGGATGACCCCGAATCTCGACGATCACCTGTGGCTCCCCCAATTTTTGTTGACAATGGACCTCCGTATTATGGTGGTTATGGAAGTGGCTTATCCGGATATGGCGGTGGGGTACAAGGACCATTCGGCGACGACCGGCCCTATTATGGCGGTTTCGGTGCTGGCGACAGGCCAGGGCCTGTTGTCTTCGATGATCAAGAAAATGCACCCGGACCATTTGATGCTGAGATGGGGCACGATTACCATGCCCGCAGAAATTTCCCTAATGCTCGTCCCTCATATGGAAATGACTTCCACACCAATAATCCTCCCCCAAGACCTCCATCACCACTCGATGATGAACAGGACGAGCCGCTTGCTTTGAAAATTGAAAGGATGACTGTCCGCGAATTGAAAGCCTTTATGAAAAAGGACAAAAACCACCGGAAGCTCTTCAGGGGGGTTACAAATCCAAAGACTCTTTCACGCTTACTCCAAGCTGGATTTATGAGCCTCACCGCTGCACAGGTTAAAAAGCTCGAGCAAGAGAAAGATTTCCTCTTACTTCCTGAACAGCTCTTGCCTCACTTGACACCTAAGCAGGTTTACAAAATCAAAGATCCCAAATTATTGGCTAAACTGGGGCCCGACCTTGTATCACACATCAATCCAAAGAATGTTGAGCACGTAACTCCTGCAGCAATCTCAGGAATCAAAGATGAAAAAGTTGTTGCTCTACTCAGCACAAAACAACTTCGCTATCTTGCTCCTGAACAATTGAAGCTTTCTACATGGACTCAATCCGTGACCTACACAGTCATGGCATTTGCTGAGGCCTTATTCTCTCTAGTGGTCTTCCCTGTCGTTGAGATCGCCTACTGGCTCACCCGGTTCATCGTTTCCATCTCACTACTTAAAGAGAGCCATGAGTATGTAACAGGCAGCTTAAGCAAAGCCGCCTCTCTGAACACTTACTTGGCCCAGAGAGTACTCTGCTGCGCCTAATGTGAGCTCATCCCTTGATAGATTTTGAAAGTGATGGGAGGAAGCGCGGGGGCTGATGAATCCTCAAAAATGGAAAGCTTGTATTCATTACAGAGGACTTTTTGACCCGCTTGCAGACCTTTTGGCTCTAGTAGTTCAAAGACCTCTTCTCCAAAGGCAACCTCCATGGTGTGGATTTCTTGCTCTTCTCTATCTTCAACTGCAAGTTTAATGGAGATCTTTTCCCTTTCGAGATATTCAATATCTCCTTGGAGATTCACTTCATTGCTATTGTAATCAAATTGTATCTGGTGATTAGGCCCTGCGTGAGTGGCATGAGTAAATTCCCCCAGACCTTCCTCATCATTGAGGGAGACGTTTTCAAGTGCCTGAAAATAGTTCATGAGCATCAAATGATTCGCTCTTTTTCCATCGAATGTTTGGGGTTGTGATGATATTCTCTCTGCAAATACGCTCATTTCAGCTAGAAAATCCTTTGTAACGGGATCAATCAGATAGCTTTCTCCATCGCTACCACTAGCAAGTAGCACAGGACTGGTCGAAAAGGCAGGGCCACTAAAATAATGTACCTTCTGTAATTGGAGGGGCGCTTCTTTAAGGACCACTAGGGCAAAAATTTGGGGATTTTCATCGAGAGTCACAGAAAAAGGAATTTTCTTGAGAATATGCGCTTCTTGGCCAATCGATCCTTTGAGGTCATAGGTTTCTTGATCATAGGTAAAGCGGCTCCCTTCTACCGTGATCGTTGTTCCCTTGGGAATCTCTTTCTCCCCCGCATAAATTTTCCCATTAGAAAGAAGTACGACTTCATCGTGCGATGAAATAACCTCAGCCTGCTCTTCTCCCCAAACAAAGTGACAAATCAACAATGATAGTAGCGTAAAACATGTTCTTGCCTTCATGATAGCCTTGGTTTTGTGTTAATATACATGATTTCCTTTCTAACCGGATGGACAAATTTCAACTTCCAATGATGAAGATCGATCCCCACACTAGGTCCTTTCGTCGTAGCCCCATATTTTTGATCCCCGCGAATAGGACAACCGATCGCTGCAAGTTGCGCCCGTATCTGATGGTAGCGACCTGTATCGAGGACGATTTCTAAAAGTCCATCTTCACGAACTTTGTAAGTCAACCTAGCCTCCTTAGCCAAAGGAGTCCCTTCAGGAACCACTTCGGTGCGATAGTCCCCTTTTTTTAAGAAGTGGATCAGCTCCCCTTGAGGTTGCTTAGGTAGCCTCTCTGTACGCGCTAGGTAAGTCTTTTCCCATAATCCTTCGCGTATCTGTTCATTAAGACGGCTGAGTGCTTTGGAAGTTTTGGCCATGACGAGAATACCGCTGGCACTGCGGTCAAGGCGGTGGACTTGATGAAGAAAGACGTTCCCGGGTTTTTGATACTTTTCCTTGATATAGGCTTTTCCCCTTTCGAGAGCCGAATCTGTGACCCCTTCTGAGGGAAGAGTCAAAAGCCCAGGCGGTTTGTCGATGATCAGAAGATGCTGGTCTTCAAACAAGATTTCGCTGTCTAACAATTTCATAGGCAATAATTCCAAATGCAGTCGATGCGTTAAGTGAGTCGATTTTCCCATACATGGGCAAAGAGATGAGCTGAGCCTTTTCTTTTAAAGATGCGCTAACACCAAAAGCTTCACTGCCAATAATCAAGCACACTTTGGGGGGAAACTTGATTTCATAGAGGGATGTGGCCGCCTCTGGAGATGCTGCAAATAACGCGATCTTGTGCGTTGTACAATGTTCTATGAGTTGAATTTGACTCATTTCGCAAACTGTTTGGGTAAAAAAAGCTCCTAGACTGGCCCGAATCACATTGGGCGAATATAGATCAACTCCCCCACCCAGTGAAACAACCGCATCGAAACCAGCCGCATCGGCTGTTCTCATCAGCGCTCCTAAATTTCCTGGCTTCTCTATCCCCTCTGCGGCAACAATCAAAGAGGCTTCCCCAAGTTTCTGTTTTTCCATTCTCACCAATGCAATAGCGTCTCCACCACGATAGGTGAGTTCCTCAATCAATTCAGGTGCCATCAGAATCACCTCGTAGTCGACACCCTTCAGCGGCGTCGATCGATAGACCCTTTCAATGAATTTTGGATCGACATGTGAAATTTCACGGCTCCCTTCGACAAGAAAAAGCCCCTTTTCCTCGCGGTCTTTTCTCTTTGCAAGATCGCGGATCTCCTTCACGTGGGGGTTGTGTCTACTTGTGATCATGGAAAAATTCCTAAGTGAAGGGGCAGATTTCATAGGCAAGATGGCGCCACAATGCACCAAGCAAGTAATTTGCGCTCTTTTGGATGATGACTTGACGCGGCATCGATGATCGGCAAGGAATGAGCCCCGTGCGAATCTTTTCCCCCCGTTTAGCCACGGCTCCCCAGACTGTCCCGACCGGCTTTTTTGCATCCCCACCATCAGGCCCTGCAATTCCTGAAACAGCCAACGCATAATCTGCATCACAAAGAGAGAAAATCCCTTCGATCATTTCTGTGACAACCTCTTCAGAAACAGCGCCAAGGGTTTGAAGGCTCTTTTTGGAAACACCTAACACCTTGGCTTTAGATGCATCAGAATAAGCGACTACGCTTAAAAGAAGGACCTTAGAAGCTCCCGGAATTTTGGTGAGCGAGGCAGCAATTTCTCCTCCTGTACACGATTCAGCAAGCGCAAGGGTCTGTCCCCGTGCTTTGAGTTCGTCTAAAACTGCTTCGCAAATGCTCCCTGACTTTGAAGGGAAGACGAGAGTAGGAAATTGTTCGTATAAGGCTTCAATGATTGCTTCTGACGACTGCGCAAACACCTCTTCATTTTTTGCTTTGCCTCGGAAAGTAACTGAAACTCCCCCAATCTTAGGATAAATCCCAAATTGAAACTCTGGACACGATAGACTTAATTTAGAAAGCAAGGGGGCCAAATGGTCTTCATTGGTATGGCAAAAGTGGAGGGTTTTCGAATAAACTTTTTCCTCTTCGCTCTTTCGAACTTCTCCCAGCAAGCGTGGCAAATGGTGCAGGGCCATCTCCTCAAGTTCATGGGGCATCCCTGGAAACGAAATCACCGTGTGCCCTACCTTGTCTTGTATCATAAACCCAGGCGCCTCTCCGGCCCCATTTGTCAATAAGTGGGCCGTTGCAGGAACCCTGTCAGTAAGACCAACACCCATGAACTCAGCAACTGCTTGGACAGTCACATCATCGTGAGTGTTACCAAGACCACCGGAAGTGATGACTACTTCACACTCCTTGAACATTTCTTTCAACGCATGCGCAATATCTTGATCAGAACAAGTACGAAAAAGGGTCGGTTTGACCCCAAAAGCAAACAATACTTTCGCCAAAAAATGGGTATTACTATCTTGAATGGTACCCGAGAGCAGTTCATCGCCGATGGTCAAGATCCCTACACTCATACATGACTCCTGAGCTTTACAGAAAGTGAATGCTTTGAAAGGTCGATCATCTCCCTCGTCTCTTCGAACGCCTGTAGCCCCAACCGAAATGTCGCTCGCCTTAACTGATTGTCGACATAAAAAGCAGGAGGCCTAGGATTGGACCGTATCCTCTGC
>JAJZEO010000101.1 GCA_021847505.1 bacterium | reverse complement strand
TGCATGGAAGAGCTCACTCCCGAACAAATAAAATCCCTGCAATCCGTTGCAAAAGAAGCGCTTAAGCTCGTCCAGGACGGCATGACCGTCGGACTTGGCACCGGAAGGTCTGCTACCATTTTTATTAAAGAGCTCCTCAAAGAGCAGGAAAGAAAAAAGCTTAAGATTAAATGTGTCGCCACCTCTCTGAGGTCTAAAGCCCTCATTCAAGGGCAAATCGAGTCGATTGATGATTCCCTTATCGACTCCATTGACATTACTTTTGATGGCGCAGATCGCGTTGATACTCAAACACTTTGCTTGATAAAAGGGGGTGGCGGAGCCCTCCTTCGAGAAAAACTTGTCGCCAAAAGATCGAAAACCAATATGATCCTGGTTGATGAGTCCAAGCTCTGTTCCCCCCTGCAAGGCTTTCCCCTTCCCGTGGAGATCGTGGAGTTTGGCCATCAAAGTACGATTGACCGTCTTAGCGACCTCGGCTTTAAAGGGGAATTAAGACGCAAGAGAGGCTCAATGGAAATTGCAAAATCAGACAATGGCAACTACATCTTTGATATCACCTTGCAAGGCCCTATTAAAGAGCCTCATGCTACCCATCTTCTTCTTAAACAAACCCTAGGTGTGATTGAGACAGGTTTGTTCTTAGACACGACGACAAAAGTCTACGTGGGACAAAAGGATGGAAACGTGAAGATCTTGGAGGCTTGATGAGTGAGACTTATCTTCCAGTAACTTTCAGTAAGATCATGCAAGCAAGCCATTACACCGTCTTTATCCTTTCCTCAGACTCAAAACTCTTCCCTATTTTTGCATCTCCTCACGTGGGAGAAGAGGTCCAAACAATTTTAGCCGACCAAAATACTTCCCGTCCGAAAACTCACGACCTGATCGACTCTATATTCAAAGGACTTGGAATCACCCCACTGCAACTCGTTTTAGACGATATCAAAGAGGACATCTACTTTTGTAAGCTCTTTCTTGAACAAGCAAAAGAAGAACACAAGAGCATTTTAGAGATCGACGTCCGCCCCTCAGATGGATTGATCATTGCCCTAAAAAACAACCTTCCCATCTTTACCCATCGTGCCCTTCTCGATAAGGTGCCCGAGTTCAATGGCTAATTCCCAATGGTGATAGACTATCGATGAATTCCCTTTGATGGGGAGAGTGTTGAAACTCTTGAAATTTTCCCTCATCCAATTCCCACACTGCTATAACCTTGCCGCCACCCTCTCTTATAAATGCTTTTTTACCGAGTTGTTTGTTCGCTTTAGCCTCGTCACTAAGAGGAAGGAGAGCATCGTCAATAGGAAGAATATCAGAAACGGGAATCGGTTGTTTGTTATATTCTTCTAAAAGGAACATTCCCACTCCTTCTAAGGTGAGTCCTTCAGAAGGAAAACCTAGTGCTACATAGCGCTCCTGCCCTTTTGTTGCGTCTGTACAAATAGAGATGAACCGAGCTGCTTCGCCCTGTGCATGCTTTCTTGAATAGGATTCTGCATTATTAATGACGACGATTTGACCTAATCTTCTAGGAGAATCAATCTCTTCTTCTCTGAGTAGACGCGAAAGAATGTTCACTTTGTCTGTTGTCATATCAAATCCATAAATGGTCAAAGGTGTTGGACCGCTTCCCGTCAGGAGAACATCGAATTTTCTATCCCCAAGAGCCGTCCTGATTGCTTGTAAATAGGCTAATTGACAAGTTCCTCCGCAATCAAGCAAAGTCCACCCTCGGGAAAATTCATCAAGTGCCCGGCTCACTTCTCGAACCTCCCTAGCGATTCTATATCCATTAAAGGCTAGCCCAGAGGGGCTCATCGGTTCTTTAACATGCATAAAATACTTTGAACTTAAAGCCCCATGATAAAATGCACCTTGTCCATAAAGGGTCTTAAAATGTTCCTGTGCCCAAGGATCGCCCCGAGCTGACAAGGTTAAAAGAGCCTCGCAATACTCGTTACCATAGTAAATGCCCTCTCTTAAACCTTCATTGGTCGGAGCACTCAAGCCCTCTTTGTTTCTTCTGGCAATCTCTCGAATATTTCTCACGATCGTTTCGCTCACCTCAGCATGAGTCATCATAGCCCCCTGCTGAACAGATTCCGTTACTACTGCCCCAGCAGAAGCGGATCCATACCCCATAACCTTAGAAAAAGCGCCCAAAAGTGCATCCATAATTAAACTCCAAAATTAAACGAGCGCTTATTATATGAAATTTCGAGTTAAAAATCAATTAACGTGCATGAATTAAAAAAAAATTATTTGCACTCGCCTAAAGCGTTTAATTGCTCCTTAGAGACCCTCAGTGCCCAGATTTCTTGGTCATCCCTGCCATAAAAAAGTAGCAGATGATCCCCCTCATCGACCAATGAAGTGGGATAAACTATTTTTTTAAAACCAGCATAAAAAGAGGGAGAAGAAAGGGGCTTAGTCGTCCTTTTGATGATCTCAAAGGGCGGCTGCCCTGAAAACCAATAGGCCCCCAAGAGATAGGCATTATTGTGAGCATGACCCAAGCCAGTCACTGGATAAAGAGAGTGAAAAAACGTCATGTATCCGTCTTTATCCTCTATGCAAGGGGTACCCCCTCGAGCAATCCCAAAATCCCAAATTTTCCCCGATGGGCTTTCAGAAACAAGATGACAGACCCCCGTATCTAAATCGAGCTTTAAAATGACGTGAGGCTCGATTAAGTAAATCATGTAGATTCCCCCCTGGTAGATAAAAGGGGTCCAATTTTTCTCCACATGATGGAACTTCTTTCCCTTTTCAGTGAAGGTGTGACTTTCAGGAAATGTAAGAATTTTAGGGATCCCAAAATGATCAGGAAATACCTCGCACATACACATCTTTCGGACATAGCCAACTCCATCCAAATAGACCCGATCATTATAGAACGCCCAAAAGCGGCCTTGATGTTCGATCAATCTAGGATCATTGGGACTTTGTTTATTGATGTTGACCGCAGGAGTGCTACCATTCATATAAATCGGCTCGCTAACCACCTCCAAATCTTTGTTGAGTCTACATAAACCGAGGGGATTGTTTTGGCGCATCGTCATCTTCTTAATCAAGAAATCGGAAAGGGATCTGTACTTTGTACGAAAGATCATCAAGTAGCCCTCTTTGAACTTGACTACACCTGGGTTTGTCGCCTTTACAAAACGGTGAGGAAACCGAATCTCTTTTGCCTCACCACCCAAATCGACAAACGACGATTTTAGTTCTTTTGTTAAAATCCTCGTCCTCTTGAGAAAGAGATTATAACCCACAAAGAGGGAGAATATAACTGCTATTGATAAGAAAATCCGTTTAATCATTGGCAATGGCTCTGATTTTATCTTTCGAAATTTTTAATGCCCAGACCCCAGAATCATCTCTCCCATAGAAGAGAAGAAAATGATCCCCTTCATCGATCAATGCACTGGGGAAAATGATCTTTTTTAACCCTGTGTAAAAAGTAGGTGATGAAAGGGGCTTTTGCGTCTTCTTGATGATCTCGAACGGTGGCTGGCCCGAAAACCAGCATGCACCCATGATATACGCATTGTTGTGAGAATGCCCTAAACAAGTCACCGGGTAAATCGAGTGAAAAAAGGTCAAGTAATCCTCCCCGTCCTGCACACAAGGAGTTCCCCCTCTTGCAATCCCAAAGTCCCAGATTTTCTCCGTGGGATTCTCTTGCACTAACCGGCAAATCCCCGAATCGATATCCAGCTTTAAAATCACTTGAGGCTCAATCAAATAGATGAAATATATGTCTCCCTGGTAGATGAACGGGGTCCAGTTTTTTTCCACATGTTGAAGCTTGTTTCCTTTTACAGCGAACGCATCAGTATCCGGAAAATTGAGGATTTGAGGAACCCCAAAATGATCGGGGAAAACCTCACACATATACATTTTTCGCCCGTAACCTACCCCATCGACAAAGGCTACTTCATTATAGAAAGCATAAAAGCGCCCTTGAAATTCAATTAATCGGGGATCAGTAGGATTTTGTTTACTGACGCTGACCGCAGGAGCACTACCATTCAAAAAAATGGGTTCGCTGACAACTTCTAAATCGCTGTTTAGTCTGCATAGTCCAATGGCATTTTTGCAGCGTCCTGTAATGTTTTTGATGATAAAGTCGAAAAAGGAGACGTACTTTGCACGAAAGACCATCAAGTATCCATCCCCAAACTTGACTACGCCAGGATTTAACGCTTTCACAAATCGTCCAGGAAAACGGATCTTTTTCGCATCATCTCCCAAATCCACAAAAGATGCCTGAAGCTCTTTTGTCAGAATTCTTGTTCGCTTAACAAAAGCATTGTAACTGTAGTAGAGTGAGAGAACAACGACAGAGGCGAGAAGTAAGCGTTTAAACCACAAAACTTAATACTCCATATAGAACTTCTTGCGGGACAGCTCGATAAGGGCTTCAACGCACTCTTCGGCATCATCCCCTTCCGCTTCTATAGTAATTTTTGCTCCCCGCACAGCGGCTAACATTAAAATGCCCAAAAGCGATTTGGCATTGACTGAAAGGTCCTGGTAATGAAGGGTCACATGAGCTTTAAAGCCTGTTACACACTTTACTAACTCAGTGGCAGGCCTTGTGTGAAGCCCCTTATCATTGAGAACAACAAATATACTTTTGACTTTCTGCTTATTAATCATACGCTGCATGTTACCTTTAAACAATTTCTTTTTCCAATTTTTTTACAAGATCCTCAAAATGGGTAATCAAACTCTCAATGGCAACAGGAGATTTCATATCAACTCCAGCACGCTTCAAGGTCGGAATGGGATAATCAGATCCCCCTGATGCAAGAAAGTTAAGATAATCTTTGTTTCCCCTCGTTTTTACATCCTCTACCAAAGCCCTAGCGGCAGCAATCCCTGTAGCATATTGATAAACATAGAAATTGTAGTAGAAATGAGGCACCCGCATAAATTCTACGCTTAATTCGGGGTCAATGACCAGGTCTGGGCCAAAATAATCCCGATTTAGATCAGCGTAAATTTTTTTGAGGAGTTCTTTCGTTAAAGGCTGATCCTGTTCAACAATTTCGTGAATTTTCAACTCAAATTCAGCAAACATTGTCTGTCTAAAGAAAGTTCCCCGGATCGAGTCGATTTCCTGATTGAGCAAATAGATCCTCTCTTGTTTCGTCTTTGCGTGATCCATTAAGTACTCGGCAGTCAATTGCTCATGAAAGGTTGAGGCGACTTCTGCGACAAAAATCGGATAACTTGCTTCATGATAGGCTTGCTTTCGGTTAGAAAGAAGGGTGTTCATGCTATGACCCGCCTCGTGAGAGAGCGTCATTAAATCGTTAAGCCTTCCCTGATAGTTTAGTAAAATGTAGGGCATACTATCATAACAGCCGCTTGAGTAAGCTCCTGATCTCTTCCCTTTACTTTCATAGACATCGACCCATCGATCTTCAGTAATCCCCTTACGAAGGATCTCTTGGTATTCTTTGCCTAAGAGCGCGACCGAATTTATCGTGATATCACAAGCATTCTCATAAGAAAACTTCATATCAATGTCTTTTACCATAGGAACGGACAAATCCCAAAAATGGATTTGATCGAGCCCTAGTACCTTTTTGCGTAATCGTACATAGCGATGCAGGGCCTCAATTCTTTTCCTTGTCGTAGCAATCAGATTCTTATAAACCTCAATTGGAATTTGGTACCTTTTCAAAGCTGCCTCTACGCAGGTAGAGTAGCCTCTTACTTTCATCGTGAATAAATGATTTTGAACCTGTCCTGCCACTAGTGCTGTGAGGGTGTTTTCAAAATTTTGAAAAGTTGCATGCATCCCTTTAAAAGCATTTTCTCTCAATGTTCGATCATAACTTTTCATGAGCACACTGTACGTTCCATGAGTTAGCTCATGCTCCACCCCTTCGCTGTCCTTGACTTTAGGAAATCGCAAATCGGCATTGGAAAGGGCGCTAAATGCCACTTGGGGTGTTCGCTGGGTCTGGCTCATCAACGAAAGTATCTGTTCCTTATCCCCGTCTAATACATGCTCCTTTTGGTCGATAAGGCATCTCAAATAAAACTTATACTCAGAAAGCTCAGGATCTTTCATTAATTTTTCTAATTTTTCAGTGGGAATCTGCAAAATTTCTGGCTCTATCCACGATGCGGCACTACTAAACATCTGATAAAGAGCCACACTTCTTTCAAAACCAGATTTGAAAAGGTCATCAGTAATGTTTTCATCGTGCTTTAGGTGGGCGTAAGTATAAATTTTTTCAATGTCGCGGCTAGAAGCAAAATAATTCTGTAAAAGCTCCTTAAGTAAAGCGGGGGTCCCTGTGGCAATTTTTCCCTTATAGCCCTGCAGCTGGTCCCAGCCCGACTTGGCCTTCAAATGGGTACTATCAATTTTTCTTTCCCATTCCTCGAGAGTGGGGAAAAAGGCTTCTAAGTTCCACGTTTCTTTCTTACTCGCTTTTTTGTTGATCGTTTCGGCCATTTTAGCTCCACCGTTAAAAAGAAGCTATCTTCCGAAAATCTTAAAAAAAACACAATAGTAAAAAAATTAGCAGACGCGGTTTTTTTCTGCTAAATCTATTGCCAAAAAAGGCAAAATCGAGTACGATCTCCGTTAGATTATTCATCAAATATACCAAGGAGCAAATCTTATGACTACTACAGCGAAAACAAAGCTTAGACCGTTGGCTGATCGTGTACTTGTCCAAAGGGCTAAGGAAGAGGAAACTATTTCAGGGGGGATCATCCTTCCAGATAGCGCAAAGCAAAAACAAGAAATCGGTACAGTCATTGCCGTAGGTCCAGGAAAAAAAGATAAAGATGGCAAGACCATTGAAATTGCGGTCCAGGTCGGAAACAAAATCATGTGGGATAAATACGGCGGACAAGAAGTTACCATTGATGACGAAGAATATCTCATTGTTAAGGCTGATGACATCATCGCAATTGTTGAATAAAAACTAGAAAATTTCAGGAGAATTAACTTATGGCAGCAAAAGACATTAGATTTAGAGAGGAAGCGAGACAAAAAATAAAAAATGGTGTCGTGATCCTTTCAAATGCAGTCAAAGTGACACTGGGGCCTAAAGGGCGCAATGTTGTTATCGACAAATCATTCGGCGCTCCCCATATCACCAAAGATGGTGTTACAGTAGCAAAAGAGATCGAACTCGAAGACAAATACGAGAATATTGGTGCACAGATCGTCAAAGAAGTGGCTAGTAAAACCGCTGACAAAGCTGGTGATGGAACTACTACAGCGACTGTTCTTGCCGAAGCGATCTTTATCGAAGGACTAAAATGCCTATCTGCAGGAGCAAATCCTATCCTTCTAAAACGCGGTATCGACAAAGCTGTCGATCACGTCGTCGCTAAACTTAAAGGAAAAAGCAAAAAAGTTAGCAGCAGCCGAGAAATCGAACAAGTTGCCACAATTTCTTCGAACAACGATACAGAAATTGGAAAACTGATTGCTGAAGCGATGGAAAAAGTAGGTAAAGATGGCGTTGTTACTGTAGAAGAGGGAAAAACTCTCGATACAGAGCTTGAAGTCGTAGAAGGGATGAATTTTGACCGCGGCTACATGAATCCTTACTTTATCACTGATGCCGAGAAGCAAGAAGCTATTCTAGAAGATGCCTTCATTTTAATTTACGACAAAAAGATTAGCTCAATGAAAGAACTTCTTCCTATCCTAAAGGCAGTTGTTGAGACAGGAAGAGCTCTTTTGATTATCGCTGAAGATATCGAAGGAGAAGCATTGGCTACTCTAGTTGTCAACCGTATCAGAGCAGGTCTCAAAGTTTGTGCAGTCAAAGCACCAGGCTTTGGTGACAGAAGAAAAGAAATGCTACGTGACCTTGCTGTGCTTACAGGCGGCGATGTCATCACAGAGGAAGTTGGCCACAAACTTGAGAATGCAAGCCTTGACCAACTAGGAACTGCTAAAAAAATCGTGATCCGCAAGGAAGATACGACTGTCATCAATGGCGGTGGAAAAGCCGGCGAGATCAATGCAAGAAAAGAGCAGATCAAAAAACAAATCGAAACGACAACTTCCGATTACGATAAGGAAAAACTCCAAGAGCGTTTAGCTAAACTCTCTGGTGGTGTTGCCGTAATCAATGTTGGTGCTCCAACAGAAGTCGAAATGAAAGAGAAAAAAGACCGAGTAGACGATGCCCTACACGCAACCAAAGCAGCGGTAGAAGAAGGAATTCTTCCCGGAGGAGGCGCAGCCCTCGTTCATGCAATTCCTGAGCTCAAGAAGTTCATTGAGACTATTACTGTTGCGGATGAAAGAACTGGCGCTCGTATCATTGAGAAGGCAATCGAATCACCTTTACGTCAGATTGCTGTAAACGCTGGTGAAGAAGGCTCTGTGATCTTCTACAAAGTCCTAGAAGGCAACGACAAATTCGGTTGGAATGCATTGACCAATGAGTTCGTCGATATGGTTGAAATGGGAATTATCGATCCTACTAAGGTCGTACGTTCTGCGCTGCAAAACGCAGCTTCCATCGCAGGTCTTCTATTGACCACAGAAGCTGTCGTCACTGACGCCCCACAAAAAGAATCCGATGCCGCAAGTGCCGCTGCTGCTGCAGCCGCTGCAGGCATGGGTGGAATGGGCGGATACTAATTCGCTTAAGCTAAAAGCCCCCCGTTTTGGGGGGCTTTTCCTTGAAGAATATTCCATTAAGTGTACCCTCTATTTTTATGAAGCTGTTATGGGGAATACTTTCGCTCGCCTCTCTTGTCATTCTCATTGGGTGCTTTCTTGTCTATTTTAAGTTTAACAATTTCTTATAGAGAATGTTAAGCGCAAGATTCGGCGCTTTAGTAAATATTGAAAAAGTGGCCTTCGGAAGACAAGAAATCAACATAGAAAAATTCGTCCTCCATAACCCACCAGATTTCTCCACCCCTCATGCCCTAGACATTGATGTCATTGATATTGACGCCCCTTACATTAATTACATCAAGAAAGAAATAAAGATTAAAGAAATAGAAGTTCATACTGCTGAACTAAACATCGTATTCAAAACTAAAAAGGGTCTCGATAGTAACTGGTCAAGCCTTTTAGGAACCCTCTCCACCGATAAATATTCAAAGAAAAAACGCGAGCAAGAGGAGAAAAGCGGTCAATATGCTGTGATCGAAGTGCTTAAGATTAACAAGCTCACGGTGCACATCATTACACCGGGTCTTAAAACCGAAACTAAAGTCTTCAATGACATGGTATTTTACAATGTGGTCACTACAAGAGGTGATATTACACGCCATATCACTCAAGTTGTCGTTTATTACATGATCTCTCAGTTTGCAAATATCCTCAATATCCCCACAGGGGGATTCTTTAGCATATTTAGTGGCTTGTCAAAGCCTTCGTAATAAATTGGAACCCATTCTCCCAAAAGAGCCCTTCAATATCTTTCTCGGAGA
This sequence comes from bacterium, assembly GCA_021847505.1. Taxonomy (GTDB): domain Bacteria; phylum Chlamydiota; class Chlamydiia; order Chlamydiales; family 2-12-FULL-49-11; genus JAJZEO01. Next base: position 11,089 of record JAJZEO010000101.1, on the reverse strand, counting down.
TCCTCCTTGAAAGCATCGAGCGCAATATAGGATACGAGCTCGCATTGGGTAATTTATCAAAAAAAGGAGGTATCACCTTTGCTGGAGAAAGTTGATCGGGTACTTCGAGGGCCCCATAAAAATCGGCGCCTAAACCGAGGGATTGTCTCCCCAAACTCAATCCGTATTCGATATGATCGATTAAGCTTTCCGGCTCTTTTCCAAGAAATCTTTGAACAAAATTGACCCCAATCACTCCTCCTCGAAGGACTATTTCCTTAGCAATCTCGTCAGGCAAGTTGCGAGGATGGTCCTTAATGGCACGAAAGTTGGAGTGGCTTGCCATCAGTGGAAGGGTCAACCCCTTCTTATCAATATAGGAGATAATGTCATAAGCAAGTCGATCGCAGGTATGGCTAAAGTCAATAGCAATTCCCATTTCATTCATCACCTCGAGAAGCTCTTTTCCATCATCTTTTAAGCCTACATCGGAAAGATTACCCCCTCCGAAACGATTTTTGTGGTTCCAGGTAAGACTAAGGTAGAGAATTCTTTCGATCCCCTGATACTGCTTAAGCCTCTCAAACACTTTTTCCAAAGGATCGGTTTCCTCAGCCAAGAGCGAAGCGTTTTCAATAGCAAAAAGGCAATGAATCTTATTTGAAGTCTTATTAAAACTAGCGAAATCCCCTATTTTATCAGGGTACTCATGTAGCATTTGCTGGTAGAGCTCTACTTGTCTTTTACCCGAAAAAAATGGGGTTTTAGAAACGCCGGTCACTCCAGCAATTGCCAGAACCTGAAGTCTTACACCCCCGCTCTCCAATTGAGGAATTGAACAATTAGTCTCAGGTGATTCAAAGTCAAGGCTATCATTAGACCAATCGATTGTTCCCAATAAGTCACAGTGCAAGTCTAAAACAGGTTGCTTTTTCATGGATAGAGCTCTCCGCGTTGATACCAAGTTGACACCCAGGGGTACAATATGTTAAGATCGAGGGCAAAAAAGTTCAAGGAAAACAACTGCTGATGAGGCTACTTCTCTTATTTTTCTCGATTTTCCTTCCCCTTCTAGCCAATCATTCCGAGTAGTTTGTTACTCCATCGTCTTACTTTCAAAGTTGTCATGCCCCTACGATCGTAGAACTTGAGGGGGACAAACTTCTTTGCGCTTATTTTTCGGGGAAAAAGGAAGGGGAAAAAGGGGTCTCTATTTGGACTTCTTTGTATGAAAAAGGGGCCTGGCTCCCCCCCAAACTTGTCGCTTCTGGTCCGAAAAGAGAGCCTTGTTGGAATCCTGTGCTCACAAAATACAAAGATCAACTGCTCCTCTTTTACAAAGTAGGCCCCAACCCCCAACGTTGGTCAGGAGCATTCCTAACCTCAAACGATGAGGGTGCAAGCTGGAATCCGCCTACTCTCCTGCCCGCTGGAATCTTGGGCCCCATCAAGAATAAGCCTTTCATTACATCGGATGGCCGGATGTTATGTGGCTCTTCGGTAGAAAGTTATGAAAGATGGGGCTGCTATATTGAGACGACCAGTGATGGGGGACAATCTTGGTCTAAAAGCGCTCCAATCAATATCCCCGATAATTTGTATGGTATCATTCAACCTACTGTTGTCTCTACAGGAAACCAGGGGCTCCTATTGCTCGCGAGGACACGCAATTCTAAAGCCATTGCTAAAGCCTCTTCAAATGATCAAGGTATCACCTGGTCTCAAGCCTCGTTAACCAATCTCCCCAATCCTAATTCAGGGATCGATGCGATCAACCTCAAGGGGGGAGAAATCCTCCTTGTCTATAACGATTCGACTAAACACCGCACTCCCCTAGTCGTAGCCATTTCGACTGACCATGGGGAAACATGGGCCAACGTCTTTACCCTCGAAAAAGAAAAAGGTGAGTATTCTTACCCCGCCGTCATTCAAAAGCAGGCTGGCACTATCGTCGTTGCCTTCACATATAAGCGCAAAAAAATAAAAGTCGTTACCTTAGACGTAGAACCCCTACTCAAAGCAGCCTACCACTTGAAGAATTAAGTTTTCTTAATATTTTCGATTATGCTACCCTTTTTCCCAAAAGGAGATCTCTATGTTCAGATTGGCTCTTGCGTGTGTTTTTGCAACTGTGTTTATGTACGCAGATGATAAAGAGGAGCAAAAGGACTCCGATGACGTAGCTCCTGTCCTATTCGAAGAAACTCAAGAAACCGCTCAGACCTTTGCTGATCGCCCCGCGATCCTTGAACCGACCTCTGCTGCCCCACCAGAATTAGTGAAGCATTACAAGAGACCTTGGCTCGCAACAAGCTTATCTGCGTTGTGCCCTGGCCTTGGACATGCCTATCTTAATGACTATAGAACAGCAGGAACATTGGCTGGAGCTTATGGACTTGAATTAGGAATGCTCAATTTAGGTTCAAAGGACACAGAACAACTGACTCGTAATTTTATAGCACTACAAACCACCCAATTCTATGGTATTTATGCGGCCTATAGAGATGTTCGGGCTAACAACCAGAACGTAGGATTTCGCTATCCAATGCCTACCGATAGTTTCCAGCAGCTACTTTTCGCCCCTTTTGACTGGACTGTGATCAGAAAACCTGAGGTATGGGGCGGTGTCCTTGGTTGCTTATCTCTTGCTGTCACTGTTTCTGCATTGACTCATACTGAAGAGGCTCCAGCTACTAACGCTATTTGCAGCGATTTCCCCGTGATTGATCCCTTTATGGCTTTTGCCATTGGACTTGGAGAAGAGTCATTTTTTAGAGGCTACTTACAGTCGGCCTTCTCGGAATCTCTAACTCCTGTTGGCGGAATGATTACTTCCTCCATTCTTTTTGCCGCAGCCCACATTGCCAACGCTGAGCTCCTTCCTGAAGAGGAAAGAATGCAATATTATAAGGTCTCTTTGCCCGTGATTGGGAGTATCGGTGCCTATTGCAGCTGGCTAACGTACAAAAACCGTTCTCTACGCGAGAGTGTGGCAGTGCACTCATGGTATGACTTTGTTTTACTTGCCATAAGCTCAGCGGCAACAAAAGCAGCCATCACGAAAAAGAAGGAAATTGCCTTTTCGTTTACTTTTTAGAATCCCTACTGAGCTCTGAGAGGAATGTTAGCCATTCCCGTATTTAGAGCATCGCTTAGGCTCTGCATTTGGGGAATTAGGTTGTCGTAGGTGCGATAGAACAGGATCCCATTTTTTAGGTCCTTAACAATAGCCCATTGTGTGAAGTCCCCTATGTGTCCATCGCTGGTTTTTATGACTCCATAAGGAATATCAACGGTGTTCAAAAGATGCCAAGCGAGGTTCTTATTTTTCTCCGCATCCCTCGCCACATCAGCAAATAGCTTTAGAAAAGCAATTCGGACAAAACGGGCAGGTGGCGTGTATCCTCCAGGCAAACCAGAAAGCCCGGATCCTTGACCTGTTGGTGAAAGGGCAAGTCCTCCAAATTTATCTGGATTCCTGTCCATCCCTGAAAGCCCTACATAATTATTCAAATTAGTCACGTGCCAATCAAAGCTCGGAGAGTTGGTCAAAACACCCACTTTGTTTCTCATAATTTTCATTTGACCATCGATGAACTCCACAACTAGGCTATTACCCTTTCTATCATGAATGGAAAGGTGAAGCGGTAAGACACCGCTGAGGTCTCCCCCAGAAAAGCCGGGTGCAAAAACAAAGACGCCCTTAAGTTTAGCTTCAACTTCAGCAACTGTCGCACATGTACCTAACAACCAGGAGCCCACATCGTATAGATTAATGGTGTTGTTCATCTTTCCTGGGACTAATTCAGGGTATTTGGCTCCAGGAAACCAGAGATACTCAACGCTAAGTCCTTGACCATTCATCCCATCGACGACAAACTGATTGTTCCCAAATACATTGATGCCCAAAATCGCGTATTTTTGCTGCCATGAAAACGCTTTCTTTTGCCCGATCATACTCTGACAGTTTTGCCCCCTACCCGCCTGGACAAATATTTCAGACTTTAAATCGGGTGCAAACTCCATCGATCTTCCGACTACACAATCGCCATTCCTGTCAGTTAAGAGGAAATCCGTACATCCATAGATTCCCATTGAAATGCTCCAGGCAAGGAAGGTCACGACCCCCTTTGTAAATTTGCTTTGCACCGATGTTCTCCTCTTTTGGCACGCTGATCTTTTCTTCTCATTACATGAAGCATTTTTTAATTACCATAAGTATGGAGAAAAAGTCTTTGCGCCACTTCGATATCACTCAGCCACTCGCCGTTATTTTTTAGGTGATCTAACTGATAGTGAAGAAGCTCAAGATTGAGTTCCTTGAAAAAGGGCTCGGCGCCTTTATAAAGATATCCTTTAAATTCTATGCCGCTGTTTGCTAATTCCTTCTCGACACTTTGAAGGTTCTCCATCAAATCATCGATGAAAACTACTTTTGTGGGTTGAAGCCCCCACATCTCTAAAAAATGTCTTAGAACTACTCCCTTCTCATGCCCTATTGAAAATAAGATCCCTGCTTCAAAAACTGGAGGGGCCATTTGTGGATGCTTGATTGCTTCTAATTGATGCCGGTCGATTGAAGGAAAAGAAGGAGCAAAATTTATACCGAGCCCATTTAAATGTTCTATTCTCCAACGCTCAGCACTTTCAACCCGTCCGTATTTACCTACAGGTGATGCAGTAAGGGCTATCACTTTAACCCCCCGGTCTTGCAACTGTTTAATCTTGCTTGGAATCTCTTTTTCTACCAGATGTCGTTTAGGACCGGTAAACGCTGCACTTAGGTTGTTCGATAACTCTTCTCTCTCCTCATCACTATGGGCCTTTTTAAAAGCATCTCTACAAAATCTGTGAAATAGATCTCCCACATGGGGCTGGATAAAATGATCTTCTGTGGTAATCAAAACTTCGTCGACATCAAAAATGACTAACGTACTCTCATTACAATGATTAAATTCATCATCCATTTGGTCAAAAGTCGTAATTGGAATGATATCAGCATGAATGCTTACAACAGCAAATAGCGAAATTGCGACAAGGGCTTTAAGTTTCATAGCGCTCTCCTTTTCGAGGAATTATCACACACTAAGTCCATCTATGCAAATAGTTTGATCAACTCTAGCAAGTTATTTAGTAGATAAATTAATTGGTTTAAGTATCTGTTTATTTAAAGACTGTCTCTTAGGAGTACAAGATGGCTTATCCTCAGTTGCAACGCGGATTAAAACACCGACACTTAAGTTTAATTGCCCTAGGGGGCATTATCGGTTCTTCCTATTTCTTGGGTACGGGGTACATCGTCCAACAAATTGGTCCCGGTGCATTTTTAGCCTACATTCTGGGCGGTATTATTTCTTATCTTATGCTCGCTTGTCTCTCTGAATTAGCAGTTTCCTCCCCTTCTCAAGGTTCCTTTGTCAACTCAGCAGCAAAACACATCTCTCCTCATTGGGCTTGCGGAGTAGGTTGGTCTTATTGGTTTAGTTGGGTGATTTTTATCCCATCCGAATGTATGGCGGGTGGACTGATCATGCAATACTTCGTTCCCTCAGTCCCTGTTTATATTTGGTCGATACTCTTTGGCTTAGTCATCACGTTTTTTAACCTCATTCCAGTTAAAGCCTTTGGAGAATTAGAGTTTTGGTTATCTCTCATTAAGATTGGGATCTTGATTCTCTTTTGCGTTTTAGCGTTGGGTATCTTCTTTGGGTATTTCGGCACCTCAAAAAGCTTTATCGGAGCTAAGTATTTATTGGACAATGGCGGCCTACTTCCCAATGGCCTTATGATTTTCTTTGTGAATATGGTCATCCTCCTCTGCAACTTCCAAGGCTCTGAAATCATTGGACTCACAGCGTCAGAGACCACAAATCCCAAAAAGGCTGTCCCCGCTGCTCTGGAAAAAGTAGCCTTTAGGATCATCGGGTTATATATTATTCCTACATTTCTCCTCGTATTGATCATCCCTTGGCAAGAATCGAGCCTAAACGGAAGCATCTTTGCCTTTGCCTTGGAAAAATACGGCTTGAGTCATGTCGCTCACACGTTTAGCTTTTTGATCATCGCCGGGGCTATTTCTTCTGCCAATAGCGGCCTCTATGCAACTATCCGAACTTTGCTTGCCCTCTGCCAAAATAGAATGGGACCAAAAGTCTTAACTAAAATTACTCATCAAGGAATACCCATCCGTGCCACCTGGGTGACCCTCATCGCTATTTGGATATTGCTTTTGGTTTCTTGCTTTTTCCCCTCCCACAACTTCTATACAATCTTACTTGCCACTTCGGGATTTACCGGAACGATCTGTTGGATTTCTATTTGTTGGGCCCAGCTTCGCTTTAGAAAGCATTACAAAGAAATTGGGGTTAAATTAACTTATAAGGTCCCTTGGTTTCCCTACTTGACTCTCCTTGCTATCTGGCTACAAATTGGAACTCTCTTAATTGTATTAATTTACCCTGATACTCGTGCATCCTTTTACGTGGGTGTCCCTGTTTTGCTCCTACCCATCCTTTGGCACAAATATTTGCGCAAAAAACGCACATGACATGAGTGATTTAAGGAAATACAGAGAAAAAAGAGACTTTGACAAAACCCCCGAACCCAAAGGGGGTAAAACCAAGAGCGCCTTTCCCCTCTTTGTTATCCAAAAGCACGATGCCTCACACCTCCATTATGACTTTAGATTAGAGATTGGGGGTACACTTGTTTCTTGGGCCGTTCCCAAGGGGATGCCTAAAACATTTAGCAATAGACGACTCGCGGTAAATACCGAAAATCATCCTCTCGCCTATGCTGATTTTGAGGGAACGATCCCAGAAGGCGAATATGGAGCAGGAGAGGTCGAAATTTATGATAGAGGCACCTATATCAATCTCAGTGAGAAAACGATGAAGAAATGCCTCAAAGAGGGGAAAATCACCATCGAACTCAAAGGAAAAAAAATGAAAGGCAACTATGCTCTTATCCACATGAAGGAGAAAAATTGGCTTCTCATCAAAATGAAAAAGTAAAATTCATACCTCCCATGCTAGCCACATTGGTAGAAGAGCCGTTTTCCGATAAAGAGTGGATATTCGAAAGAAAGTTGGATGGAGAGCGGTGTTTAGTGGTGAAAAATGAAAAGCAAGTCTCTCTTTTTTCGAGAAATCGTAAAAACTTAAATCTCATTTACCCTGAACTAGTCACGCTGTTTTCCAAACAAAAGGTAAAAAATTTCGTCTTAGATGGAGAAATCGTGGCCTTTGAGGGCAAACAAACTAGCTTTGAAAAACTCCAAAAGAGAATGCAGTGTAAAAAGGGGCTAAGAAAGTTCCCCGTCTATTTTTATGCCTTTGACCTTCTATGTGTTAACCGAGTTAATCTCACAAAACTCCCCCTTCTAAAAAGAAAACTTCTCCTCCGAAAAAAAATCCAATTCTCTAACCAGTGTCGCTTTGTAACTCATACAAAGACAAAAGGTATCGAAAAATTTCAAAGCGCCTGCAAAATGGGTTGGGAAGGGATCATTGCAAAACGTGCAGACTCTATATATGTCTCTAAACGATCGAGAGATTGGCTTAAATTTAAGTGCGAGCAGCGGGGAAAGTTTCTCATCGTCGGATATACAGATCCTAAGCGATCCCGTGTAGGATTGGGAGCCCTGCTTATCGGCTATAAGAAAGGGGGAAAGCTCTACTATGCAGGTAAAGTGGGTACGGGGTTCGATACGGCTCTATTAAAAAGCCTTTCCCAAAAGCTCAAAAAGATCGAAATTCAAAAACCCAGATTCGAAAATCAACATATATTTCAGCCCGGATCTCATTTCGTCACGCCGAAATACTCATGTAAAGTAGCTTTTATTGAATGGACTAACCAAAAACGACTTCGCCATCCAAGATTTTTGGGGGAAAGATGAAACTTGCTTTTACCCATTTAGACAAAGTCTACTTTCCTCAAGGGAAAATCACAAAAGGTGATTTGATTGAATATTATCGATTCGTGGCAAAGCGCATGCTCCCCTTTCTAAAAGACCGTCCTCTTGTCATCGAGCGTTATCCCAGCGGCATCCGATCAAAAGGGGTTTATTCAAAGGGCTTTTATCAAAAAAATGTCCAAGATTATTTCCCCCCTTGGATCAAAACAATTAAAGTTGAAAGATCCGAAAAAGGGGAAGGAAATTTAGTCAATTGTGATCAACTAGATACATTGCTATATCTGGTCAATCTTGGCACTGTGACTTTTCATACCTGGCTTTCTAAGAAATCTCAACTTCGCAAACCCGATAAGTTAGTCTTTGATCTGGATCCTCCACAAGGTAAGTTTGATTTAGCATGTGAAGCTGCCCTGTGTTTGAAAGATCTCCTAGAAGGAGAATATAAACTTAAGACATTCCTCATGACAACAGGATCAAAAGGACTTCATGTCGTCATCCCGATCAAACCTCTTTTAGACTTTGAAGAGGTCAGGAATTTTGCGCGTGAAATTGCCCAAATGATCACTGACGAAAACCCCAAACTTTTCACGACAAATGTCCGAAAAACTGGAAGGCGGGGCCGCGTTTACATCGATGTCATGCGCAATGCCTATGCACAACATAGTGTAGCACCTTATTCCGTACGACCTACAAAAGAAGCTTCTATCGCCATGCCTATTTCATGGAAAGACCTCTCTTCAATCCACCCAAAGAGTTTTACCCTTTTAAATATTCATGAAATGGCTCTATCAAATCCGTGGAGAACCTTTTTCACAAGCGCCAAAAAAATCCCCCGTTGACAACAAGCTCATACACCTCTAAAATAGGTCGATGCAGAAGAATTTTCGTCTTTTATTTTTCGTTTGTTGGCTGTTTGTATCTCCCCTTATTGCAACCCCCTATTTTAAGATGATTGTGTGTGGGTGGATGGGAGGGCCATTAGAAACCAATCTCTCCGGCTATCTATTTGCTCCCATCTCCTCTGAACAGTACATCTCTTTTGATGCTGGTTCAATGCTTGCAGGCATTGAAATGGCAGTGAGCCAAGGCTCTTTTCCTCATATAAATCTCGACGATCCCAAAGTGCGCTATGAAGCCCCAGCTCAAATTATGCGCCGCCACATTAAAGCGTATCTGATTTCTCATCCCCACTTGGACCACATCGGAGGACTCGTCGTTAATTCCCCCATTGATACAAGAAGTCTTATCATGGGAACACCGTTTACTATTGATGCCATTCGGGACCACCTGTTCAATTGTGTTGTTTGGCCCAACTTCGGCAACGAAGGGCATGAACCACTTGGAATCTACGAATATGAGCGCTTAAAACTTCATACGACTACTAAAATAGCTGATACGACAATGAATGTGAAAGCCTTCCCTCTTCACCATCCTGGGTGTTACGAATCGACCGCCTTCCTCATTGAAAATGATGGTCATTATGCCCTCTACATTGGCGACACTTCACCCGATGCCCTCGAAAAAACACCGAGACTAGAAATCATTTGGAAAGAAGTGGCTCCCCTAATCCAAAAGGGGGTCTTTCACGGAATTTTCCTTGAATGTGCCTATGAAAATAGCCGAAGTGATCGAGAACTTTACGGCCATCTTAAACCCAAGTACATGCTAGAGGAACTAGAGAAATTAGCCACTCTCGTCAACCCCACTGTGCCCACCCTCAAGGATGTTCAAATCTTCGTAACCCACATCAAACAAACCTACATAAAGAACAACGATGCGGTTCAGATGGTCAAACAACAGCTCGAGGGGGGCAACCGCTATAACTTCCACTTTGTTTTTCTCAATCAAGGACAAAAGTACGAGTTTTAGTCGCAATTGCTTCGCCAATGCCATATCCGAGTAGAGACAATACAATACTCACGACCTCCCGAGGAAATTCGATCGGGTATATGCGAAAAATGACAAACCCAATCGCTCCAAAGAAAATCGACAACCACGCAGAAAGAAAATACCCCTTCTTTTTGAACAAAGCAAAGAATATTGGAATGAACAGGCAGCTCACAGACAGTTCATAGCTTTGGATCAAAAGGTCGACGATATTATTAAAATAAAAGGAAAAAAATATCGCCGCGATTGAAATGGTATATGTAATCACTTTCACCATCGATAGGCTCTTTCCTAATTTAAAATCGTTGGAGATATTTGAGCTAATGGCGTTGATTAGGGAGGTTGCTGTCGAAATGAGCACAGCGAGAATAGCACACCCGGCAAGCGCCGTCACCCAAGGGTTAGTCAAGGCTTCTATCGCCACCATGAGAACGCTTGTATTGGTAGGTACTTGAAGCCCCATTTGGTACGCTACGACCCCAAAGAAGATCGGGATCACTCCAATGACAAAGGCCCCAATGCCAGCGCAAATCGCCGCTTTCGAAACGGTTTTTCCACAAGCGCCCGCAAAACACCTCTGCCCCATGTCTTGCTCAATGAGCATAAAAATAATGGGCATCAAGAGCCATCCCCAAAGCTTGGAGGAACCCTGGCCAAAGGATTGAAGATGGATCGAATTGACAAGGGCATCCGAGGAAAGAAAAAAGAAGCAAAGAAGCAGCACAGCAGAAAAAACGATCGCTTGAACCAAATCCGTTGAAATAACCGCCTTAAGCCCTCCTTGGACTGTATAAAGGATAATCACCGACCAAAACAACACAAAAAATAAAGGGTTTTCAAGGTGTAAGCTAACCAAAAATTTGTGCGAAGCCATGATTTGAACGATAAGAATCATAAAAAGTGAGGTAATTGACAGAAGAGAGGCTATCTTCTTCAACAAGGTTGATCCATAAATCACTTCAAAAATTTCAGCCACGGTGGAAACCTGGAATTTGGAGAGCCTTTTACCAATGCCACATCCTAGCAAAATAAAACCTAAACAGGCTCCTAGTGGGTAGAAAATTACTCCCCATCCTGTATGATAAGCTTCATCAGCAGCCCCTAAAATCATCCCGCCTCCCACCCAGGTAGCAAAAAAGGTCATTGCAAGAGGAAAGAGTTTAACGCTCTTTCCTGCTAAAAAATAATCCTCTTTTCCTTTAAACCCGGTTGGCTACTTATTTCCCTCATAGGCGCTAGCGAAGCGAGCAAAATTTAAACGATCACGACGAAGCTAAGGGTATTCCCTTAGCGAGGAGTGATTGTTTA
>JAJZEO010000122.1 GCA_021847505.1 bacterium | reverse complement strand
AGCGCTCAATGGGAACACACCGTACTAATTACCAGCACAGGTTACGAAGTCCTCACTCTCTTGTAGCTCCACGCCCCTTGCCTTTGCCCCTGCCCTTGCCCGAAACAATTTGGTTACTTTCTTTTTCTCGACAATGATTGCAGCGTGATCGGCTTATCGCGATTAGTTTGGAGAAGCTCTTGATTGCGGCTTCGGCGCGATTCATAAGCGTTTTGTAGAACTTCGAGCTTTTCCTTGGTTTCGGTGAGGACTGCTTCTAGCTCCTCGATCTTCTCATCTTTTTGCCTTAGTTGGGCAGAAAGATCGATAGTCTCGACAAAGCTTTTCCTCATCTCACTAATCAGCCCCTGTTCTTCGCCCTCTTCTTCTTCTAACATCCTAATTTGAGAATGGGCTGCTTCAACGAGGCGTCTGAGAGACTGTGCATAAGCGACCTTCTCCTCTACCTCCCCCTTCGCTAATTCAATCTCTGATTCCCAAACCTGACGATCACTTGCGATTTTATCTCTCAGGGTGTCAAAACGAGTTCTCCAAAGATGATTATCATCTTCAAGCCCCTTTCTCAGCTTAGCTGTAGAAAGGACAAATCCTTTCGTTGAAAAAATGGATTGTTGGGCTACATACAAAGCTAAGATGATTTGCAGAGTCCAGATGACTTGCGATGATGGGGATTGCAAACAATACAACGAAAAAATGATGACCAACCCAAAAAACATCTGGGCAATTCTTTCTGGAGCGAAATATGAACTGATCAATACTGCAATAGCTAAAGTAAGAATTAGCGCTTGCAAAGGAGCCGATGAAACAAGTAGTACAATCGCGGAAAATAAAAGGAGAATCGGACCTACTAAGACCCAAAAGACACTTCTCTTCTCCTCGGGAAAGAAAAGACTCAAGCTTATTTTTTTCCAAACCGCGCTAAAATCTAATGCCATATTTGAATCGTACAGTCCCTTAAATTGCGGACGAACCCAACGAAAAAGTATCAATCATAATTTAAGGGACTATAACAAGAGGATTAGTTTTGAGCAAACAGTTCTAGAGATTTTGTGATAATTAGAAATCCCCACTCGAGTTGATTTAACCCAAAATTCTCATTAGGAGCATGGATTCTATCACACGCCAAGCCAACTCCAGGAAGAACAAACTCAGCTTTTGAGTGTTTTTCAATCAAAGCTGTAATGGGAACCGATCCTCCTCCATAAATAATCGAGCACGAACCAAAGACTTCTTGATAAGCCTCTTTTAATACCTGTGTTGGTTTTGAATTGGGTGATCCCCATGCTGCAGGGCCTCCTCCATGGAACTCAAACTTTAACTCAAAACCTTTGGGCACCCTTTTTTGGAAATAATCACAAACGAGCTTATAGATTTTCTCAGGCTTTTGATCGGGCACTAACCTACAAGAGATCTTGGCGTGAGCCTCTTTCGGAAGGACCGTCTTAAAACCATCACCCGTATAGCCTCCCCATATCCCATTAATCTCAAAAGTAGGCCGAAAATAGTTAGCTTCACGAATTGAATACCCTTTTTCCCGATGAAATGCGCATCCTCCAATCTCATTGATGCACTCTTGTTCATTAAATTCAGTATTAACCTGATCAATTTCTTCCCTAGATAAAGGTTTGATATCATCGTACATCCCTGGAATTGTAATATGACCATCTTGATCAATCACCGGAGCTAAGAGTTCGACGAGAACCCTATTCGGGTTGAGAACTATCCCCCCATAACTTCCTGAGTGAAGATCGGTATCGGTATTTTTGAGATGGATCTCCATGGTCATAATCCCTCTACAACCAATCTCGAGTCCAGGCTTCTCAGAACTATTCATACCACAATCGACGATGAGTAAATAGTCAGCTCTGATTTCTTTTTCTTTTGTGGGCAACAATTCTGAAAGAAGAGCGCTTCCCATCTCTTCTTCCCCCTCCATAATGAACTTGAAGTTAAGTTTTGCCTCAGGATTATTCTCGAGAAAGGCCTTAATGGCGAGCATCGTATAAAAGTTTTGCCCTTTATTATCTTCAGCCCCTCTTGCATAAATCCTTCCTTCGCGAATCGTGGGTTCAAAAGGTTCGGAAACCCACAGTTCATAAGGCTCTGGCGGTTGAACGTCATAGTGACCATAAAATAGTATTGTCGGAGCCGAATCATCGACGATTCTTGAAGCAAAGATCACAGGATGACCTTTTCCTTCCCATCTCTGGGTAGAAAACCCAAGACCTTGTAAATATGTCTCAACCCAAGATGCACAATCCAATAACGCTTTTTTATGGGCAGGTTGCGCGCTGATGCTGGGAAATTTAAGATAAGTGAAAAAATCAGTTAAGTTTTTTTCCTGATGTGTTTCATACCATTTTTTATATTCTTGCTTTGTCATCATTTAGGAGACCACCTTTAAAACTCCAGATCCTCATCTAAGACCCCTTGGGCACTTTTTACTAAATATGCAGCAAGCCAACGCTCCCCTTCATAGTTCATTTCTACTTCCATTGTTCCATCTTCATTTGGCTCACTACAGGTCAGTAGCACATAACAAATCGTCTTCCCTTCCTTTTTTCTCTTCAGGATAGTCCGAATATCTCTTTTAGAGGGACCTGATTTGTCGAAAAGGCCTTCCAAAATCTTGGCCATAAGGTTCCTTTGTCTGTTTCCTGAATGTATTCCAAGGTCTTCCTGACCAATTTTTTGCACAATGATAGATCTCATAATTTGAATTTAAATGCAAGCGCCTTTATAAGAAATTCTCTAAAAAACTATCCCTACCTGCTCTTCTTTTTTAACACTGATTGTGCTACACTAGGGAACAAAGACTACGAGGTGAAGAGATGTTTAAAAGAATTTTTCTATTTTTAGCACTAAACATAGTCATTGTATTGACCATATCCACACTTCTTTCCATTTTCCACGTGGGTCCTTATCTCACCCGTTACGGTTTAGATGTTAAAGCTCTGGCTATTTTTTGTCTTATCTGGGGTATGGCAGGGGCTCTGATTTCTCTTTTTCTATCAAGACAGATTGCAAAATGGGCTTTTTCGATTCAACTTATCGATGAAAATGATCATTCTAGCCCCCGTTTGAATCAACTCTATCAAACTGTTGCGAGACTTAGTCAACGAATCGGCCTTCCAGAAGTACCCCAAGTTGGAGTTTTCCACTCCCGTGAAGCTAACGCCTTTGCTACAGGCCCCTCTAAGAGATCTTCTCTTGTAGCTATTTCCACAGGGCTCTTGGAACAATTTTCTGATGAAGAACTTGAAGCGGTTATAAGTCATGAATTGTCCCACATTGCCACGGGCGACATGGTAACAATGACTCTAATTCAAGGAGTAGTCAATGCTTTTGTTATGTTCCTTGCCCGGATTCTTGCCTATGTTATATCAGGTTTAGGCAATCGTGATAGAAATTCCCGAGACTCCTCTCCCATGGCATTTTACCTCTTGACGTTTCTCTTTGAGATGGTATTTATGATCGGTGGGGCCCTGATCATTGCTGCATTTTCACGTAGGAGGGAGTTTAGAGCCGACAGAGGCGCTGCAATTCTTGTAGGAGCCCAGCCTATGATCAAAGCTTTGATGAAGCTTGAAGCATTACACTCACAACCAAGTGGAGAGCAGGATAACCGTATCCGAAATGCTGAAGCTCTTATGATCGCAAGACCACGCAAACATCTTCTGCTTTTTGCAACTCATCCACCCATAGAAAAGAGAATCGAGCAGCTTAGAGAATACGAGGCAACCGTAGCGATTCGCTATTAAACGCCAGTTGGCGTATATTAACCTAAATTTTGGGTTTAAAGCTGAGAACGGATGTGCTCGATATCGAGATTCTTTATGTAATCGATCAGATTGCGATGCCACCAATGAAGTCCCTTTACTTTCATTTCTGCAATCGCCTTGTCCTTGTCCCAATTTTGTAGGATGATCCTATAGATTGCGATTACTGCACCCGTCCTGTCAGCACCATGAAAACAATGGACGAAAGCCGGCATGTGCTTACGATCCTTCATAACCCTCAAAAAATCAATCATAATCTGATCATCAGGATTGTAGGGATAGAAAGGAATATGCACCGTTCTCATTTGATCACCATGGTATTCCGAAATCACTTTCCTGTTAAAGTCGGAAGCCCGAAGATTGATGATCGTTTTAACCCCTTTTTTGGCCAACTCGCGAAGACCAGCGGTTGAAGGTTGCCCACCTCTCAAAAGAAAATGGCCATCCACTTCATGATAGTTCGGAATCTCGTTGCCAAACAACCTCTGTCTAATGTAAAAAATGATGACTTCAACTGTTCCCCAACCCAATGCAACAAAGTAGCTCAACCAGTTATGAGTGATCTTGAACAAACTTTTGATCACTTTATAAGGAGAAAGTCTCCTTACATGATCTTCGGTATATTGGGGTGTAGGATATTTGGGCGCCATCCACGCTATAGTACGGAAAAACCGTTTTCCAGTCTAGGGTAAAAGAAACTTGGGGAAAATCAATTCCCTATTTCTTGATTTTCTTTACTAAATGAACAAAGCCTCTCTTTAAAGACTTAAGACCCCTCTTTATCACATGGGTTCCTTTTTTAATTGCATCTCTTAGCTTTTTCATCATGGATACTCCAGTATGTATATAGCTTTGCAATATAGAGAACGACTAGATAATGTCAAGATAACTTAGAGACTGGCATTTTTGAGTACTTATACCAAGAATCAACGTCACGTTTGAGAAAAGGAACTTTATAAAATGTGATGCCTTCCATTTTAGGGGCCAAAGCTTTACCATAACAAACGAAAGCTGAACCGCTTCCCGTCATTACTACATGAGAAAATCCTACCTTGACAAGCTCATCCTTAATCCATTTCATTTCTGGATTTACTCGAAAAGCTGCAGGCTCTAAATCATTCACAGCTACTCTAATATCATTGAAAAATGCCGAAATCAATTCATCGGGATCTTGAGTGGATGACTCATTGGGAATACAGGCATCAAAAACCTCCTTTGTACCCAATGAAACATAATCGGGCATCGCCACAGTAAGACCATCAGGAAGTCCTAAGTCATCAATGTCATATAAAATTTCCCCTCTTCCCCGTCCAAAAGCAAGTCCAGAAGTGAAGAAAAAAGCCTCATCGGATCCAATTTTTGAACCCAACTCTTGAAGTTCGCGCTGAGTTAAAGGTTGATCGAAAAGTTGATTCAAAGCAAACAAAGTTGTTGCAGCATTTGAGCTGCCTCCTCCTAAGCCCGCTTTTACAGGGATAGCCTTAATTAAATCTATTGAGACTGGCTCAAAGATCTCAGTTTTAGCGCGAAAAAGGTGAAGTGCTTTAATCACTCGATTCCCACTGTCAGTAGGAATCGAGGAATCGCTGCACCAAAAAGAATCTGTTCTGAT
>JAJZEO010000061.1 GCA_021847505.1 bacterium | reverse complement strand
TGCCGAGAGATTTGAATCATTAAAAAGTGAGTAGGGAGGGAGGATATTCCAATCGGTATCGATTCCAACTCTAGGACCAATTCCCCAAAAAAACTGATTACAATTAATAGTGTTATTTCCTAACAGTCCAGTTGAATGGGTAACTAGATACTGGAGGTTTAATGTTTCCCTTTGCCAACTTCCCTTTAAACCAAAATTGACTCTTGCGTCAAAAGCAGGTGTGACAAACGTTGTTTTTCCAAGTTCGCTATCAATGGCATTCAAGTAGTAATGCCAATTAGCGGTTGCTTCGGAAACATAAGTAGTTGGATCAACGCTTCCACCAGTTCCTGCCAAACTAAGGACTCCAGACCCTCCAACAGAATATATGAAGAGGGGGACTATTCCTGAATATCCATCCGTAGATGTAACTGATGAAGATGGATTGGAGTTTAACCAGCTGTAACGAACAAGCACGTCCCATTGATCGAAACTCAAATTCGATCCAAGAGCAACCTTAAACCCTGGATTTGCCTTCGAATTAGGTGCATAAACTTGTCCCTGGTAAGAGATAGGAACTAGAGGTCTAGGTTCAATAAAATACGACCCTGTCGAGGCATAGGCGTTTCCTTCCTGATCTACATACCAATAAATAAAGTCGGCTTCGGCAAACACGGAATTATCAAATTCTGGGTGATTTCTCCGATCGGGAGAACAAGCTTTTTCAAATCGCTGTTTATTCTTTTTTGTTGGGGTAGACTCTCGGTTTTCTTTGGTGTAAGCGCTTCCATTAAGGCAGACAAAGAAAATCGTCAAAAGGGTAAAAATCGACATTTTATATTTCATGGTCGTCCTTTAAGCAGGGAATGATACTCTGAGTTTAAAAAAATAAATGAATTTTAGCAATTAATTTAAATGGTTTTTCAGATTTTTGGCGTCTGTTTTTGAGATGCCTTTGAGCGAGGTAAGCTCGTCTTCGTCGGCTTCGGCGATCTTTTTGATGCTGCCGAAGTGTTTGAGAAGGATTTGTTTTTTTGCGTTTCCGATGCCGGGAACGGTATCAAGTAGACTGGCGATTGATTTCTCTTTCCGTTTTTTTCGGTGGAAGGTGATGGCTCGCCTATGAGCTTCATCGCGTATTTGTTGAAGAAAGAAGATGAGAGAGGAGTGTTTTGAAAATTCAATCGGGTCTTTGAGGTGGGGTCTGTAGATCTTTTCTTGTGTAAGACCTTTATCATGCCTACTACTTTCTTTAGCGAGAGCCGCTAAATCGATGGAGACAATATTGAGTTCTTTGACAACTGCGATGAGTTGAGTCAGTTGACCTTTTCCTCCATCGACGATGATCAAATTGGGTAGGGAATCTTCCTTTCTTGCTCGAGTCAGGCGTCGATGGAGGACTTCTCGCATGGCAGCAGTGTCATCATGGACGTCTTCGGATTTAATTTTGTAGAGGCGGTATTGTTTGGGGTCTTTGACTCCATTGATAAAGACTACGAGGCTAGCCACGAAACTCTTACCTGAGCTGCTCGAGGTGTCAAAGCATTCAATCCGAGAGGGGAATGATTCTAACTTGAGTGTTTCTTGGAGTTTCAGGAGGAGTTCTTCGTTGGAGGTGCGGTCGTGCCTTTCTTGTTCAAAGAGGGCTTTTGCGTTTTCTAGAGCAAGGTCGACGAGGGCTTTTTTCTCTTTTCGTTCGGGCTTTACGAGTGTGGCATCGAGGAGTTCTTCGAGGACTTGTCGGTCGGGAAGGTCGATCGGGAGGAGGATTTCTTTCGGGGGCTTTTCTTTTTGGTAGTGTTGAAGGAGAAATGAAGTGAGGGTTTCATCATCGCTACTGAGGAGGGTGTTGAAGTCGTGATGCTCACTGCCGATAAGCCGGCCTTCCCGGAAGGCAAGCTTCACAATGAGGGTGTAGTGCTCTTTTCGAATGAAGTTGTAAGCATCGCAATCTTTGGCGTGGAATTGAACAACATTGGACTTTTGCTCAAGCACTTGTTCAATTTGTGTAATGGTCTTGTGAAGGACGTGGGCTTTTTCAAATTCTAGAGCCTCGGAGGCTTTCTTGAGGTCTTGTTTGAGCTTTTGTACGATCTCTTTGCTTTTTCCTTTGAGAAAATCGATGGTTAGTTCCACTAATTCGTCATATTCTTCTTTGGTGCATTTTCCTACGCAGGGGGCCACGCATCTGCCGATAGAATGAAGGATGCAGGGGCGCTTGCGTTGGCTGAGCTCCCTGTCGGAACATTGTCTTAGGGGAAAGACCTTGGCGATGAGTTCAAAGGTCTTTCTTGCGGCTAATGCGCTTGTATAAGGGCCAAAGACAAGCCCTTTTTCCTTCGTCTGATCCTTGGTGCGAACTAATTTGATCATGGGCCAAGGGTGGTGGTGATTGATCAAAATAGAGAGGTGGGTTTTGTCATCTTTGAGAAGGACATTATATTTAGGTTTATGCTTTTTAATGAGGGTATTTTCAAGGAGGAGGGCTTCTTTCTCTGTAAAGGTAACGATGGTTTCAATGTGATTTACTTGGGAAGTCAGGAGGGGGATCATCTCGCGTGTATCGTGGCCCAAAAAGTATTGTTTGACGCGGAGACGCAGATTCTTGGCTTTTCCTACATAGAGGACTTTGCCAAGCGCATCTTTCATCAAGTAGACCCCTGATTTCTCAGGAAGCTTTGCTAGATTTTCTTCTTCCATTCAAAAAGCTTTTGTAGGGCTTCGAGAGGGGTCAATTCATTAACATTGAGTTCTTGTATTTCTTTTTCTATCCCTGCGCTACCTTTTTGGGGCATGAAGAGGAGCATTTGACTATTTTCAGTGGGGTAACGCGATTTTTTTTCAACTTTTGGCATTTTGCCCCTCTCAAAATTCTTGAGGTGATTTTGAGCGCTGGTAATCACGGATTTGGGGAGACCTGCGAGGGAAGCGACATGGATTCCGTAACTTTTGTCAGCCATTCCGGGGAGGATCTTATGCAAAAAAACGATGCCGTCTTCATTCTCTTGAACCGCTACTTGAAGATTTTTCACCCCTTTGCGTTCTTCTTCGAGTTTAGTCAATTCGAGGTAGTGGGTGGCAAAGAGTGTTTTTGCACCAATGACTTCAATGATGTACTCGGCTACTGAGAGAGCAATTGAAATCCCGTCGTATGTGCTTGTGCCTCGACCAATCTCATCGAGGATGACTAGAGATTTTGATGTTGCGTTGTTTAAGATATTTGCTGTTTCAAGCATCTCAACCATGAATGTCGATTGACCACGGGCTAAATCATCGCTGGCCCCTATTCGGCTAAAAATTTTATCGACGATTCCGATGGTTGCGCTCTTGGCAGGAATGAAAGAGCCCATTTGAGCCATGATGACGAGGAGAGCAACCTGGCGTATGTAGGTCGACTTTCCGGCCATATTGGGGCCGGTAAGAAAGATCAGTTGATTATTTTCGCAATCGAGATGGGTGTCGTTGGGGATAAACGATTCATCGGTCATGAAAGATTCAATGACAGGGTGGCGTCCTTGAATGATTTCAATCTGATTAGAATCGTTAACTTCTGGGCGGACGTACCGCCGTTCTAGGGCAATTTGTGCAAATGAGGTGAGAAGATCAATAAGGGCTATTTGACTTGAGAGTTTGAGGATTTTTGCTGTATGGCTAGCAACTTCTTCTCTCAGTTGGATAAAGGCGTTTTGTTCGAGCTCTAGGATCCTTTCCTCTGCACTGAGAATCTTTTCTTCGTAAGTTTTTAATTCGGGGGAAATGAATCTTTCTGCATTGACCAGAGTTTGTCGTCTGACAAATTGGGGTGGCATTTTACCTGCTTGAGCCTTGGAAACCTCAATATAAAAGCCAAATGCTTTATTAAAATTCACCCTGAGAGTCTTAATGTCGAGATCTTCACGCAATTTCATTTGATAATTCGATAGGTAGGTGTGATTGTGATGGCTCATCTCTCTAAGTTCATCGAGCTCTTTGATTACACCCTGCTTAAAAATACCTCCCTCTGTGAATCTGAGGGGAGGTTCATCGACGATTTTTTGGTCGATGTTCTTTTCGAGTAGCGAAAGATCGACTCGCTCTTCCTTGATTTTGGAAAATAGAAAGGATCCTAAGTCTTTGATCTTTTCAAAGAGTAGGGGAATTTGCTTTAAAGATTCAGCAAGAGCTCTTAGATCGCGGGGGCCTGCAATGCCTGCTTGAATTCGCATGGCAAGTCTTTCTAGGTCCTTGATGCGAGACAAAGGCTCTTTTAAATTCGGTTTTGCCTGAATGATCTCCTCTACAGAGGCTTGCCTTTGTTTGATCTCGGTAAGATCGATTAATGGATGGAGGAGAGAGCGAGTGAAAAGGCGTCCTCCCATGGGGGTGCGGGTTTGATCTAGAACGTGGTGTAGGGAGGCTGATTGATGGGAGCTGGATGATTCCAGGATGTCCAATGAATGGCTAGTTGAATAATCGATGGATAAAAAGCGAGTTAAGTCGAGCTTTTCAATCGTTTTGATGTGGCCAAGTTCCACGAGAAGATCGGAGGTCAGATAGATGAATAGTCCCCCTGCAGCATTGATGGCACTAATCATCCCCCCCAGTCCAAATCCATCTAAACAGGTGATGCGGAAGTGTTTTGTCAGGGCATCGGTAGCTTCTTTATGGTTGAAATGCCAGCTTTCCTTGGTATTGATGCGAAATCCAATTTGTTTTTTTAAATCGTCAAAAATCGCCTGATTGGAGCGGTAAAATTTATCGCAAAGGAGGAGCTCAGAGGGGCTTTGTTTTGCCATGTGGCTGACCAATTCTCCTACAGAGTTAAGTTCGAAAACAAACATTTCTCCTGTAGAAAGATCAAGAAAGCAAACTCCGATGGTTTGGTTGATTTGAAAGGCTGAGGCAAAAAAATTGTTCTTCCGTTTGGAGATCAAAGAGGCTTCCATGTGAGTTGCAGGGGAAATGATGCGGGTGATTTCTCTTGAGATGATCCCTACAGCATCTTTAGCTTCTTGAGTTTGATCAGCAACAGCTACGATGAGACCTTTTTCGAGGAGCTTTTCAATGGCGGCATCGAGCGTTTGCACGGGCACTCCAGCCATGGGAATTTCTTGCCTTTTCGTCAGGGTTAAATCGAGGTGATGAGACAAGGCTGTGGCATCTTCATAAAAAGCTTCATAAAAATCGCCACAACGAAAGAGGAGAAGTGCTCCTTTGGCGCGTGCTTTGCAGCGTTGCCATTGTTGCATCATGGGGGACTGCTTAATGGTTTGGGTCATTCTTTTTTCTTCGTTTGAAAAGCTTTTTAAACAATCGGCCAGCTGAATATTTTTGATCGAGGAGCTCCCCAAGCTCAATCTTGACTTTATGAGGGGCAGGCTCACTTGTATGTTCGAGGGCTTCCTTGGCCTCCTGGATCCCTCTGTCAATTTGGGCGATCACACCTTCCACCCATCGTTTTGATTCTGCAATGTCTTCTTGAAGGGTTTTCAACTTTTCTAAGATTTGCTCTGGGGGGAGGGTTTTTAATGAGGGGGCAATTGCAGATTTTGTATTTTGGATCATTTGCCTAAGTTCGAAGACGTCGATCAAGAGGGGGAGGAAAGTTTTTTTAAATTCCTCGCGCATGCCTAGCTTTTTGGAGGTGAGAACAATCTTTTTTTGGGGCTTTTCACAATCGGCCTTAAGCTGGGAAATGGACGAATTGTACATCTTTGTGTACACCTTCCTCCTAAAGCCACTTTCTTTTTCTTCTGCCTCCATAGACGCTTTTAGGATAGGCTATTATTAGTTTCGTGTAAAGGCTTTTTGGTGGCAAGTAAGCCTAATAGCAAAACAAGCAAGATTCCCATTAAGATGGCGATGAGATAAAAGCAATCGTTGAGGGCAAGAGAAACGGCTTCTCTATCCAGAGCAAAATTGAGTGCTGATTTGTACATGGAAGGGGTAAACTGGGAATCTTTCAGTCGTTGGACAAATTGGAATAACGGGTCTGATAGGGGGACAAGCTGGCTTCCAAGACGGAGGTGATAGAAAGCTTGTCTTCTCTCCCAAATGGTGGCAATGATGGCAAGGCCAAGCCCACTACCAAGAGTTCTTGCAATATGAAAAAAGGCAACACCTTCAATTCCAGTTTTGTCATCGCAACAATTGATGACCATAAAGAGTAGAGGCGGGACAAATAGAGCTAGTCCTACTCCGGTGATGATTCTGGATGCTGATAGGCGAAATAAGTTAACATCGACGTCATAGAGCATAGTCATCACGGAGGCGATGAGGATGCAGGTGATTCCGAGAATTAAAAATTGGGGAGATGATCTTTCTTGGAGATAATAGGCAAGTCTAAAGACAACGGCTGTCGATAGAAGCATGCTTCCTAAAACCAAAGAAATCCAGTAGGGTGTGTAGGCGGCATAGAGGTAAAGCCAGTTAGACAGCATGAATAACATTCCATAGTAGGTGCCAAATAGTACAACAAGCTGTATCAAGGCGATGATCATTGTTTTAGAGGAAAGGAAGTTGAACTTCAAAATCGGGTTTGGATGAATTATCAATTGGATAACGAGGAGGGGAAGAGAGAGCCAGAAGGTTATGAAGAGGGTAATCAGGATCCTTGATGTAAACCAGTCTAGCTCCTGTCCCCATATCAGAAAAAGGGAAATACTTAAAATAGTGGTAAAGTAAGCCGCATAGCCGAGATAATCAAACGGTTTTTCTTGAATGATCTCACGTTCATTTTTCAAATAGGTGTAAAGAATTAAGGAGGCAATGGTAGGGATGCCGCCATCGATAAGGAAAATCCATCTCCAATTCCACTCATAGGCGATCGTTCCCCCAAGGCAGGCTGCTAGAGTTGAGACGGTGATAAAAATAGCGGTGTTATTTTTAGAGAAATTTTGTCGTTGTTCATTTGTGGCGATAGCATTAAATAAAGAAGGGATAAGAATGAGGATGGGACCTGAAACAAATCCTTGGAGAAACCGAAAAAAGCAGTAGATAGGAAAGTTGGGGGCGAGGCCTAGAAAAAAAGCGACTAACACAAATAAAATCAGGCAAATTATGGACGTCCTTGCTTTCCTTGCTCTTGAATTAATCGCAAGCCCTAACGGAACTGAAAGACAGTTACCAATACCAAAAAGGGAAACAGTGTAAAAACCGGTAGAGGGGTCTCCTCCGAGTTCACCTAAAATGTATAAGGCGGCAAGATTGGTAGAAGTGTAGCTAAATGTTACCGATCCTACAACGAAGAGTGAGCTGTAAAACAGACCATTAGGGGATTTCTTTTTCAATGATTACCTTTGGGTCAAATAGTTGATCAAGAGAAAAGTTAAATGGGGTGTAGTTCACAAAAAATGGTTCATTCTCAAAAGGCTTAAGAGAAGGATCGATGTTGCTTGCAATGATCATATCGCTCATTTTAAATGCTCCTTCCTCTTCGTTAACTAAGACTTTGGTGATATATTGTGGGCCATCAAAGTTGGTGGGGACAAATTCTCCATGCTCGCCCTTTAAATTAGTTGTGGCTCGCATAGTCATTCCAATTCTTAACGGGCGTCGCTTGAGTTGCTCTGGATCAATAGCAACTCTAACAGGTAGGCGTTGAACAATCTTAATCCAGTTTCCCGATAGGTTTTGAGGGGGAAGTAGTGAAAAAATATTGCCAGCCCCGCCAGGAAGTCCTACGATGGTTCCTCGATAAACAACTCCAAATCCGTACATATCTGCAGTGAGTCTCACCGATTGACCAATACGCATTTTATTCATTTGTGTTTCTTTGTAATTGGCATTCACCCAAATTTGGTCGAGGGGAATCACTGCCATGATGGGAGTCCCTGCTTTTGCAAACATGCCCACTTGGATATTTCGTTGGGCAACTAGACCAGTATTGGGCGCATAAATTTTACATCGATAGAGTCTTACTACAGCGTCTCTTAGGTCATCAATGGCTTTTTTTACCATCGGGTTAGAACGAATGGATGTGGCTTGTATCAAGGCTTTTTCTCTTAAAAATGAGCTTTCCGTTGCTTTCAGTTGGTAAAATGCCGACTTTAAGGCTGCTTCGGCATGTTGCAGGTTCTCTAATGAAACGCCTCCGTTATCGATGACGTCGATTCTATGATCCCAATCTTGTTTAGAGACAATTAATTGGGCAATGCCGACATCGATCTCCGATTGTAGAGAAAACGTATTATGGTAAAATTGACACACTTCCCGCACAACATTCGCTAAGTTTTCTTGTGCCGCATTCAAAGCGATTTTAGCATAGGTATCATCAAGTTCTGCAATGACTTGTCCTTCTTGAACCAAATAGGTGTCATCGGTATGGATTTTGACGATAGTTCCCTCTTGCAGTGGTGTGACGAAGATTAGGTTGCCTTGCACATAGGCATCGTTGGTATAAGCTATATTGCGAAAGTATCCAAACCAAAGAATCGCTGCAATAACAAGGACAATAGAAGCTCCGATCCCATATTGTTTTTGTCGTTTATTGATCTTCATGATACCCCCCTCCTAATGCCTTGATTAATTTTATAGCTCCTAAGTACTGTGCGTATATAAGCTCGATGTTATCGATCGATTCTTGAATGACTTGCTCTTCTGTGATGTAAACCTCAAGAAGATCAGATAGTCCCTTTACGTAATTATGCGTTACAATCTTGTTGCGAATTTCTGCTTGATCAACGATCGAGGATTGGCAATCTTTTTTCTGAAATACTGCTTCGAGAAAAGAGAGTACATCGGCGATTTCTTGTGTGCTTTTAAGTAGAAGCTCGTTGTATTGAAAGACTGCTTGATTATAGAGATTTTTCTTTCCACGAACATTGGCTCTGATTGCCCCAGCTGTGTATACTGGTAAGCTTAATGCTGGAATTATACTAATTTGGCTGTCTTGAGCTTCGAATAGCTTGGAAGGTTGGAGTGACTCAAAGCCAGTAAATGCCTTTAGATTTATATTTGGATAAAAATCAGCAATTGCAACCCCAACTTCACAGGCTAGAGCCTCTGTTCTGAGAATAGAAGCCATCAAATCCGGGCGTCTTGCAATCAAGTTGAGGTTGAGTGTCTCAGGAATTGTGATCGTAAAGTTAAATTCAGTGCAAGTATCATCGATGGCGAGCTTGTCATCAGGGCTTTTTCCCATCAAAATATTAATCAAGTGCTTGTTCATGGCTATTTCATCTTTAGCATCAGCGACTTTCTGAACAGCGGCTAGATAACTTTCTTTGGAAATGGTGGGGGGGATCTTCGAGAAAAGAGCTTTTCGATTCAAAAGCGATTGAAGTGCGAAATATTTTTTGCGCACGAGGGCGAGTTGCTCATACAATAGTTTTTTTTGCATGTTAGTTTTTAGAGCATAGTAGGTTTGAGCTAATGCTGTTGAGATGACGAGTTCAACTTGTTTGGACTCGGCAACTTCCATGTACTCTCTGAATTTGGCAGCTCGGTAGAGATTTTTATATTTGCTCCAAAAGTCGAATTCATAACTGAAGGAGAGGCCAAAGTCGATCTGAGTGGAGGAACGGCTAATGCTGGGGTTTAAGGTGCGGTAGAGGCCGTACTTACTGAGCCAAGTTTGGTTAACGTCAATGTCAAAATAGACGAGTGGGAAAAATTTACTCCTTGCTATGACGGCCTCTTCTTTAGCAAACCCTATTCTTTCTTTGATTGCTTGTAGGGTAGGGTTAGATTCTAGAGCTGCTGCAATCAATGAAGAGAGTTCCTTTTCATGAAACATTCCCCACCATTTTTCCTCGGGCCATTCTCCTAAAACAAATCCCTTTTGATCGAGAACTTCTCTGACTGAGGTAGAGAGCTGTGGCTGTTTTAGAAAATTTTGAGCTCTCTCTTGCCTAGACATCGAAGTGCAAGAGCTTAAAGAAAAGATGACAAACAGCAGTGAGATCCAATACTTCATTCCCTTCCCATAACCCAAAGTCAGGACAATGTCTATGAAAAAACGAAGAAGTTTGTTAGTATTCCTATTATGGCGCTCTTTTCAAAACGATGTTTAGAGGAGCTTCGCGAAAAGGTCGATCTTTGTGAAGTGATCTCTGCTTATATTCCCCTGAAGAAAGCGGGGGGAAGCTACAAAGCTCTCTGTCCTTTTCATAATGAGAAATCCCCCTCTTTTGTTATCCAGAGTGGTGATACACACTACCATTGCTTTGGATGTGGAGCTCATGGTGATGCGGCCAGTTTTATCATGAATTATCTTAAATTGCCTTTCGTCGAAGTCGTTGAGATGTTAGCGGCAAGGTTCGGGATTCCTCTTGAGTATCAAGAAAAAGAGCCCGGGCACAAAGAGCCCAATTTAGCGCCGCTAAAAACAGCCTTGAATTTGACGAAAGAATTTTACCATTTTCACTTACTTCATACGGATGAAGGGACGAAAGCTTTAGAATATCTTTACAAAC
The DNA here is from genome assembly GCA_021847505.1 of bacterium. Lineage (GTDB taxonomy): Bacteria > Chlamydiota > Chlamydiia > Chlamydiales > 2-12-FULL-49-11 > JAJZEO01. The sequence goes on along the minus strand of JAJZEO010000061.1, from coordinate 10,759 downwards.
GAGGACTAGATATGCCCTTCATTGAGGCATTTCAAATTGGATTTGCGCCTGCCCATGAAGCATTGACAATGGCTTTTTATCAAGAAAAGAAGATCACCAAAGAGGTTCTTCTTGAGGCTGGTCTCGTCAAGGAAAGTCATTCAGGAAAACTTTACCCTTTTTTCTCTTCCCGCATCATGTTTCCTATTCAAGATATTTCAGGAAATGTGATTGGATTTAGTGGACGATCGATAGATCCAGAAGCGCGTGGGGGTAAGTATATCAATACTCCAGAGACCCCACTGTTTAAAAAATCAAAAGTTTTATTTGGACTCAATTATTCACGAAGGCGGATTGCAAAGGATCAAAAAGCCATCATTGTTGAAGGGCAAATCGATGCCTTACGATTAATTCATGAAGGACTTAATCTGACTGTGGCAGGGCAAGGGACCGCTTTCGGTGTAAGCCATGTAGAAGCGCTAAAGAAATTGGGCGTCACACACGTCTTTCTAGCCTTTGACGGAGACGAAGCTGGGCAAACAGCGAGCGTCAAGGTGGGGCAGCTTTTTCAAAAGGTGGGTATTGAAGTCTCTGTCGCTATTTTTGGGGCGAAAGAAGACCCTGATGGGGTTTTAAGAGAAAAAGGATTGGAAGGGCTGATGACGATCCTAAAGGGGGCAAAACCGTACATAGAATTTGTCGTGGGTCGCTTATCCCAAGCTGGTAAGGCAGATACTCCAGCAGGAAAAAATCGAATTGCTAAAGAAGCTGCGGGGATGATTCGGGATTGGGACTCACCATTGATGGTTCATGAGGGATTAAAAGAGTTAGCGAGAATTCTTAAAGTTCCTGAGGCTATGATCAATCCGACGAGTAGCCCTATTCAAACCACCAAACTCGAAAAAACGCCCTCTCCAACGAAAGAGGCGATCAATGTCGATAGAATCTTGGAGTGCGACTTGATCAGATGGCTCCTTCTCATGAAGAAAAGCAATCAAGAGGAGATTTTGAAAATTGTCGAAGCGAATGTGACGGAGCCGATGTTCCGTGATCCCGTTTGTCAAAAATTGTTTCGGCAGCTTCTTCCTTCTATTCGAGTCAAAGACAAAATCGATATGTTTGATATAGCCGAGATTTTGAATAAAGATGAGGAGGATATCATCGATCATATCGTCAAGAAAAGGGTGAATATTGACCGAGCCAAAGAGGGAGTTATCACCGCGATTGAAAAGATTCTTGAAAGGGGGTGGATGATCGAACGAGAGCAGATTAAGGGGTTGATTCAGAGAGGGGATGCTCCTGAGGAAGAAATTCTTGCTTTAGCTAAACGATTTGATCAACTCAAAAAAGATAAACCAAAGGTACAAATGATATGAAACGAGTTTTCTACTCTCCAAAAATGGCCCTGACAAAGCGTTTGATCAATCGACTTAAACAACTCGATAAGAAAAATCAGTTCACCTTCTCTTCCGTTGATGGAAAGAAGTCCAAACAATTGTTTACAGGTAACTACGAGTTTTTGCGTAAGCGCAAGTATGTGGTTTACCTCGAAAATCAACGCGTCTTTGTGAATGCCAATGCTATTTTGCGCATCTATTGGCAACTTGGGCACAAATTCATCGGTATGTTTTGGGTTGTTCCAGGCTTCATAACCGGAGGGATTTACCGATTATGCTCACTATTTGTTTGGCGCTGATCATTGCGATATCAATTGTGATTGATACCTTGAGAATTGGGATTAGTCCCATGCCAACATCCCCAAAAGTCTGGGCTACTTTGAAGCAGGTGACGCCTGATAAACCTCCCAAGACAATTTATGAGCTGGGATGCGGGTTTGGGTGGCTTTCCATTTTATTAGCGCGGAAATACCCGACTTCTCAAGTGATCGCATTTGAGAAAGCTTTTGTTCCCTATCTAGTGAGTAAGGTCATCTCATTTTTTATTTCGAATTTGCAAGTCCGATGGGAAGATTTTCTTAAAGTTGATCTGACAGAGAGTGAATTGCTAGTTTGTTATCTTTTCCCTCAAGGGATGCAACAACTTGCACAAAAGCCGATGAAAGGGCTTTTGATCTCCCATACATTTTCTCTGCCAGGATATCAGCCTTATGAGGAAAGGGTTGCTGAGGATCTCTACAAGACCAGAGTTTATGCTTACTGGGTTTGATTTTGGGCAAGGGCAAAGGCAGGGGCAGGGGCAAGTTTAGAGAAGGGTTATTTTTGATTCAGGTTGGAGAAGTCGATCAGTTTTGAAGTGATCTGGAACACTTGTTGAAGGAGAGCGATCCGATTATCTCGAATTTTTGCATCATCAGCAAGTACGCGGACATGATCAAAAAAATCAGAAAGGGGCGGCGAAAGGGGAGTTAAGGTTTTGAATGCCGTCAAGTAATCCCTTCTTCGGATGGCTTCATCAAGAGTGGGGCGAATTTCTGCAACTGAGCGTGCTAGTTTTTTCTCTGGCTCTTCGATTAGAAGTCCAGCATCGAAAGTTTTTAGGCTCTCGTTTTCAATTTGACCGCGAGCACGCTTGTAGATGACAAAGAGAGGTTCGAAATCGGTCGTCGATTGTCTAAGTTGGTGGAGAGCGTTGACTCTGCAGTAGATATCATAGGGATCTTTTGATCCACACGAGAGAATCGCGTCAATCTCTTCTTTAGAAAACCCATATTCATCAAGTATGCCCCGCATTCTTTGGAGAAGATATTCGGTAACCTCTTTTGAAGCAAGGGTGTCAAGTGAGAGAGAATATTGATTTTCAATCAAAATTCGGATAACACCAATGGCAGCTCTGCGAAGAGCGTAAGGGTCTTTTGAAGAGGAAGGCTTAATCCCGACTCCCATATAACTTTCTAAGTTATCCAATTTGTCGGCAAGGGCCAAGATAGAGCCGCTTTCGGTAGTAGGGACAGGGCTTCCTTCGGTCAATGGCCACCAATGCTCAGATATGGCTGTTGCAACGTCCTCACTTTCTCCTGCCTTTAAGGCGTAGTATCTTCCCATAACGCCTTGTAGATCAGGGAATTCATAGACTACTTGAGTAGCAAGATCGGCCTTACACAATTCGGCAGCCCTCAAGGGAGCAGGTCTATCGAGAAGCTTTGCAATTTTTTCAGCCCAGTGTTTGACTCTTTGAATTTTTTGATGTATTGATCCCAAATCTTTATGAAAGACGATGTTTTTGAGGTCTTCATTAAAAGAGGAGAAGGGGCGTTTGAGATCTTGCTCATAGAGGAAAAGCCCATCGCTTAAGCGAGCGCGAAGAACAGCGGCGTTATTTTTTAAGATCAATTCCGTTGGTTTTTTATCGACAGCGACGAGAAATTTGGCAAGTAGATTCCCTTTTTCATCTATTAACGGGAAGTAACGCTGGTGGTCGATCATCTCGGAAATTAAAAGTTCAGGGGGAAGCTCAAGAAACTTCTCTTCAAAATCAAAACAGCCAACGATCGGGTATTCGCTAAGAAACAAAACCTCGCTCAGGACCTTGTCTCGATCGGGGATTTCACAACCCAATCGGCTAGAGAATTTATCCAACTGCTTTTCTAAAAAACCTTTTCGTTCAGCTACATTGGCCAAAACCCAATGTTTACGGAGCTTTCTCTTGTAATGTTTAGGATGAGAAAGCTTGAATGGTTTTGGATCCAACTGTGAGTGACCGTAAGTGAGATTCGATGAAACAACGTCACCATAGACAACGGGAACGACTGTCTTCCCATAGAGAACGGTCAACCAGCGGACTGGCCTTGCATAGGTTTCAGAGAGATTTCCCCAACGCATGCTCTTAGGAAATGAAATGTTTGCAATAAGGTTGTAGAGAGAGCCTTGAAGTACTTCAACAGTTAGAGCTCCCTTCTTCTTCATAAGAGCGAAAAGGTATTTCCCCTCTTTGATAGAGACGTGCTCTACCATGCCATTTTCGATTTCTTCCCTAGTTCTTTCTTCTATTCCTACAGAGGCGAAAAAGCCCAAGCCTTGTTTCGTCAGTTTCCCTGACTCATCGAAGGCGATATTCACGGAGGGACCCTTTTTCTCAATGAATTGGTCAGCAGTTCCACCTGGGACGCCTTTTAACAATGCTGCAAGTCTTCTTGGTGTTGCAAATAGCTCGATGGATTCGAAGACAAGTCCCTTCTCTTGAAAAAGTTCGCGAATCAAGCTTTCAAGGCTTGCCACTGCTGAAGGGAGAAATGATGCAGGGATTTCTTCAGAGCCGATCTCAATGAGGAGGTCATCTTTAGTCTGAGGACCAACTCGCAGGCTGAATCCAAGTTTTGGAATCGAAGGAATCTTAGTTGCCTCTTCCTTTAAAAGAGGAAATCCCATCTCTCTTCTCTTTTCAATATAGAGTTCTGCTGCTTTACAACAAAGGGTGCGCACCCTGTGCATTAATCCCACACGCGCGGTTGTTGAAATCGCTGATCTAGCGTCCAGGAGATTGAAAGTGTGCGAAGCTCGTATAGCAAAATCATAGGCCAAAGTGGGATAACCAAGATCCATCATTCGGTTAGACTCACTTTCAAACTCATGAAAATGTCGCATTAAAAGTTCGACATTAGAGTACTCATAATTATAATGGCACGACTCAATTTCGCTTTGCAAAAACACTTCGCCATACGTGAGATGTTCGTTAAAAGTGACATCATAAACATTCGTCTTGTTCTGCAGAAACATGGCAATTCGCTCTAAACCGTAGGCAAATTCTCCGACAACGGGATTTACATCGAGACCACCGATCGACTGGAAATAGGTGATTTGAGTAATTTCCATTCCATCGCACCAGACCTCCCAGCCAAGTCCCCAAGCTCCTTGAGTGGGGGACTCCCAGTCATCATGAACGAACCGAATGTCGTGGTCCTTCAATTTAAGACCAATGGCTTCTAGCGATTCCAAATATAGATTTTGAAAATTGGGGGGAGAAGGCTTTAAAATGACCTGAAATTGATGAAATTTTTGCAGACGATTGGGATTCTGGCCATAACGGCCATCAGTAGGTCTGCGGCAGATTTCCACATTACAAACATTGTAAGGTTCAGGGCCTAAGGATCGCAAAAAAGTTTCAGGATTGAATGTCGCGGCACCAGACTCAAGGTCATAACCCTGCTGAAGTAAGCACTGTTTTTTAGTCCAAAAAGCTTGGAGAGTTAAAATAATGTCTTGAAAATGTTTCATAACGAAAACTCTACCATGAACGATAGTATATGTACAAGAAAGGAAAAATTAGATACGATGGAGATGTGAATTGCACTAACCCTGAGAGGTGAGATGAAAGGTGCTTTAATCCTCACTATGGCACGGCTTGTCATTTGCCCGATTTTCTTAGTTGTCTATCTTTTTTATCAAAGTTTAGGCCTGAGTTTGTTTTCCATGAGTCTGGTGCTTTTGGTTCTTTTGACCCTTTGTGAGCTGTCGGATGCATTTGATGGGGTAATTGCTAGGAGGTCAAACCAAGTGACTGTCCTAGGAAAAATCCTAGACCCGATGGCAGATAGCGTCGTGCGTTTATCGGTTCTCCTTGTCTTTACACAAGGATTGATCAAACTTCCGATGTTGCTCATATTAGTCTTTGTTTTCAGGGATGCGATCATCAGCATGCTTAGAACTCTTTGTGCCTTGAAAGGAAAGGCGCTAGCGGCGAGGACAAGCGGGAAATTAAAAGCGATTTTGCAAGCAGTTTCTATCTATGCCATCATTTGCCTTATGGTTCTTTATTCTACCGATTGGATTTCCTTATCCACCTTGAGAAATACCAGCTTTTGGATTGTATTGGTGACTGCCTTTTATACGGTGGTTTCTGGAGTCGAGTATCTCTGGACTTGCCGAAGCTACATACGAGAAGCCTGGGTCTGCTCTAATTGAGGGATTTATGCCGACCTTCTCAGGTTCTTAAAATAGAGCTCTTGATACGCCTCCTGGGATTTACTCCAGCTCAAATTACGAGTTAGGCCAGATCGAATCAGGCTTTTCCATGAATGAGGTTCGTGGTAGAAGCATTGAAAGAGTCGATCGAGGGCGTGGCGTACCTCATTCTGGTTCGGGTAGCGAAAGAGAAAACCCGTTCTTTGATCTTCTCCAAACCTTATGTCGTCCTTGTCAACGATTGTATCGGCAAGCCCTCCCGTTTCCCTCGCAATGGGAATAGTGCCATATCTCATAGAAATCATCTGAGTGAGTCCACATGGCTCGAAAAGAGAGGGGATTACAATTGCGTCTGCTGCTGCGTAAATTTGTCGAGCCAAAATTTCATTGAAATAGAGCCCAATATAGAGGTTGGGGTGGTTGTGGTAATGATTTCTTATGTGGTTGAATTCTCGTTCGATATCGTAGTCATAACAAGTCCCTAGGAGGATAAACGATCCGCCTCTTTCAAGGGTGTGGTGAATTGCTGCTTGAATGAGTTCGGGGCCCTTTTGTTTAACAAGACGAGTAATGGAGACAATGAGGGGGGCTGAAGTGGGGTGCATGTTCAATCTTGAAAGGAGAATTTCTCGGTTTTTCCGTTTAGTTTCAATGACAAGATCGAGAAATTTAGGGTTAGAGGGGTAGTTTTCTGGAAGGGATTTATCTGAAGCAGGATTCCAGGAGTCTGTTTCAATTCCATTGAGAATGCCCCCTACTTTCCAATGGAGTCCTTGAAGAGTTTCATGGAGGCCACATCCCCCTTCCCATGTTTGAATTTCATTTGCATAGCTTGGAGAAACTGTAGTCACCCGATCAGAATAAACGATCCCCCCTTTTAGGAGGTTGACCAAAGTCGGTTCATGAGGGTCTTGCATTTTATCCCAAGTGCGCAAGTCATAACCCCATAAGCCTACTCGATTTAGAGCTTGAGGGCTGCATTTCCCCTGGTGCTCGATATTGTGTATGGTGAGAACAATGGAGGTGTTTCTCAACGGACACCAATCATAGACCGTTCTTATAAGAGGGGCTAAAGCTGCGGTGGGCCAATCGTGGAGGTGGAGAATGTCCGGGGGGTTTTGGCGCTTACATAGGTATTCGGCAACGACACGGCAAAAGTAAAGGAATCGCTCTATGTCATTGAAACAGCCGTAAATAGTGTTTTTTGAAAAATAATATTGATGGTGGTCAGTCGAAATCAGGCGGATTTCTATGCCGTCGACCCCTGCTGCAAAGACAGAATTGTGGTGTTCGGTAGAGTCCTCATAAGCCCAAAGGTCAGGTTCTTCTAGGTAAATGTTTTGAGCAAGGTCGTAGTTGATAATATCGAATTTGGGAAGAATGACCTCAACGCGGTTGCCTGCCTTTACTTGTTCTTTCGCAAGACCATAAACGACATCGCCAAGCCCCCCGGCTTTAATAATTGGAGCAAATTCAGTGGTAATGTGGACTATGTGCAGCTTGGATTGAGAAATATGCCCCCCTTTAGCGCTCTCTAAAAGCTCCTAATAAGCTAAAAGCAGGGTTTGACTCAAGGAAATTCCTAGAGAAGGTTAACTGTAACTTTTTGCCGCACCGAATGAATCGTTGGGTGCCTTGCAAGCCACGAAATCGTATCCTCAGTAACCTCAGGAACTGCCTTTTTGTAGACCCGAAACAAATGTTTGTCTGTTTTTGCCCACTCTTGAGTCAGCAAGCTCTTTAGCTGCTCAAGTGTTAGCGTTTCCATATCTGAGCCTGTGCAAGAAATATCACCACTCTTGATCTTGGCTTCCATGACATCTACGTCCCAGCATGCACCACACATAAATTCCACTCCTTAAGTGAAGTTTCGTAGGCATTATGCGTTAATTTAGGTTTGTTTCCTAATGAAAAAGCAACCTGGCACGCATAGAATCTTTTTGAAAAATTTATAATTAGTTCTTTCTTGCCAAGAATTCATTAGGTAATCTATACTCCTCACAAAATTTCGAAGCTTTGTCTTGGGGCGTCGCCAAGTGGTAAGGCAGCGGTTTTTGGTACCGCAACTCGGAGGTTCGATCCCTTCCGCCCCAAAATTATACCGAGTGGTATAAGTCATGGAGACAAGGCTAGAAACTATCAATGGGATAAGCTTTCCTGAGTTTTCAGGGAATGACCAAGGGAGTAGGCCGTGCCAGGCAGCTATTTACCCTTATCTCACATCAGATGGCGTTTTCATTATCGGGGATTCCCGACGTCTGTTGTATTCCTGTTGGTTGTGAACAATTTTTGAGGGGTTATTGAAATGAAGTTAACGATCCAGGCTCGTGAGAGCACAAGTAAGAGCGAGATTAATCGAATTCGAAGAGAGGGGAAGATCCCTGCGGTTGTCTATGATAAAAAGGGAGCTAGCCGCCCGGTTATCGTCTTGGGAGAGGAGTTTTCCGCCCATTTGAGGGTAATGGAAAAAGGGTGTTTGGCAACGCAGTTTTTTGAAGTAACAGAAGGCGGCCAAAAGTATAAGGCGATCGTGAAAGATATAGCCTATTGTCGCACTAAGTATAACGTTTTGCACATTGATCTTATGAAGGTCGAGGATGCTGATGAAATTACTATTCATATCCCTATACTTTGCAAGGGCCTCGATGAATGTCTCGGTGTTACTGAGGGAGGACAAATTAAAAGGGTAAAGAGATCGGTTAAGGTAACTCTTAAGGCAAAAGAGGTCCCAAAGGCGTTTGTTCTTGATGTGGCCAATCTTCGCTTGGGTGAAGCATTACGCGTACGCGATCTTGATACTACGGAAGGAATGAAGGTTAGGTTACAGGAGTCTTTAGTACTTGTCACTGTGAGCAAATAGTTTTGATGGAAGAAGCTTCTCCTCGAAAAGGTCAGGTGTTAATTGTCGGTCTGGGAAATCCGGGAAGTCGTTATACGTTGACGAGGCACAATTTGGGGTTTTCATTATTGGCCTCCTTTGGGGAAGAACATCAATGGACATTTGCAAAGAGCGATCAGTTTAAGGGTAAAATTGCTAGTGGAATGATACATGATGTGAAGGTTTACTTGTTGATGCCTTCAACATTTATGAATAATTCTGGATTGGCAGTGAGAAAATGTGTGGACTATTTCAATATTCCTCCAGAAAATTTGCTCGTCATTGCTGATGATATCAACATTGATTTTGGTAGACTTAGGTTACGCGAGCAGGGGAGCGACGGAGGCCACAATGGGCTTAAGAGTGTAGAAGAACATCTTCATACACAAGATTACGCCAGATTGAGGATGGGAATTGGAAATACATTTATAGGAAGTTTGGAGGAATATGTTCTTTCAAATTTTTCAGAAGAAGAATTAGAAAAGTTGCCTCAACTTTTAACTGAGGCAAAGAATGTACTAGATACATGGATAAGAGGTGACACGGGGCGAGCTAAGGAAGCTGCAACGAAAGTAAGGTTACCGACAGTAAGGAGAGAATGAATGAAAACTGCTTCTAAACGGAAACATTTGTACGAAGGTATGTACATTATGAGATCGACTTTAAGCGATGATGCAAAAACAAAAGCGATTTCTAAAGTGACATCACTCATTGAGGGTCTCGGTGGATCTATCGAAAAGATGATCGATTGGGGAAGAAGGAAGATGGCTTATGAAATTAAAGGGTGCCGTGATGGTCACTATCACCTGATTTATTTCAGCCTTCCCACGGATTCTATTGATGAATTGATTCGCGAGAACCACTTGCATGAAGATCTATTACGATTTCTTCACGTGGCAATTGAGGAAGTTCCGGAAGGAAATGAAATCAAATTTAAATCTATCGTTCAAGTGGAGAGGAGTATATGAGTAAAACCCCCTATAATTCAAACGTAAGAAGTAAGAAATGTCCTTTTAAGATCGCCGGAGTTAAAGACGTCGATTACAAGGATATAGAGACGCTTAAGAATTTTACAACAGAGAGAGGTAAGATTCTTCCGAGAAGAATTACGGGTGTCTCTGCTTTATTCCAGAGAAAATTGACGAAAGCAATAAAACGTGCAAGACAAGTGGCTATCATGGCTTTTGTCGCAAATGACTAATGTGAGGAAACAATATGAAGTACCATTTATTATTGCTTGAAGATGTCATCAATCATGGAAGAAAGGGTCAGCTTGTTTATGCGGCTCCAGGGTATGCAAGAAACTACTTGCTCCCACGAGGGAAAGCATTATTGGCCTCTCAAGCAACAGTTCGTTTACAAGAGAAACTGCAAAAAGAAAGACAAGAGCAATCAATTAAAGATCGCAAAGATTCTATGGAGCTTGCAGAGAAGTTGAAAGGAAAAATGTTTGAGACTGTGGTAAAGGTTGATCCAGACGGACATATGTATGGTTCTGTGACGGCCGTGGAAATAGCTCAGATTCTTTTGGCAGAAGGCTACATGATCGATAAGAAGAATGTAGTTTTAGCTCATCCTATTCGTGCTATTGGAAACTATCAAGTACGGCTTCTTTTGCCAGAGCAGGTAGAAGCTTCGATTGGACTTGAGGTAAAACCAGACCGTAAGATTGAGAAGAAAAAGACAGCTCCAAAGAAAGAAGAGGCAACTCTGGAAGAAGGGGCTGAAGTTAAAATGGACGATAACGAGACAACAACCTCTTCTTAAACTGAGGTCTGATTTTGAGCGGTTATATTTCCCCAGCGAAGGTGAATTTATTTTTTCGAGTGCTCGAAAAAAGGCCTGATCGTTACCATGAAATTGCCAGTTTATATGCTGCAATAGGAATTTATGACCGCATAGAAATCTCTAAATCAGAAACAGATTCTTTTTGGTGCAGCGATTCCTCGATTCCTACTGACAGTGGGAATCGAGTGATTAAAGCACTTCACCTTTTTCGCGCTAAAACTGAGATCTTTGAGCCAGTCTCAATAGATTTAATTAA
>JAJZEO010000044.1 GCA_021847505.1 bacterium | reverse complement strand
TTATTCCCTTGCTTTGATTACCTACGAATTAATTTTAGGTAGACCCTGTTTTGGGCAAGTGCAACTCTCTTTGATCCCGGAACACCTTCAACCAATTCTTAAGCGAGCATTAGAACCCAATCCAGCCAACAGAACACCCGATATTGTTGATTTTATTAGTGAAATTTCTGCCTATTTGAAATCAAACTCTTTAGAAAAAGATCGCTCAGAAGAAGAAGAAATTAGAGAATCCATCGAAATTCTAGGAGAAGAACACAAAAATCTTCTCCCTTCAGAGCTCCCCTCTTGGAAAGAAGTTGAATTTGGTTTAGCAAAGTCTAAAGGAATCTATCTCTTTGGGGCCTACTATGATTTTTTTCGGCTTCTAGATGGGTCCATGGTGGTTTTATTGGCCGAATCTTCTAAAGGTGCAGTCTCGTCAATGACTTCTTTAGCAACTTTCAGAGCCATATTTAGGGCAAAAATGCAGGAATATGTGCGCCCCTTGCAGGGAGAACGGCGCTTTGTAGCAAGCAAGTTCATCACCGAGCTCAATCAAATCTTCTTCCACGAATCCTACCCCATTAACGAAGCGATTTGTCTGCTTCATTTCAGCCCGTTAATGAATGAATTTTCTTTTGTCTCCTCAGGATTGGAGAACGTCTGGCATTTACCTAAAAGAGCGCTTAGTCCCCGTAAACTTGAAAATGTTTCCCCTATTTTGGGAGAGGAAGAAAATGTCGAATTTTTCTCAACCAATGACAATTGGTACCCTGGGGATTTAATCATTTGTCACTCATTTACTCAAAATAAAGACCATTCGATTGATCAACTGACACAAGAATCGATCAATAAATTTCGCAATAGTTCTGCTGGAGCTTTTTCTGAATCGCTCTTGCATACTCTTGAAGGAGCTTATTCAGAAAACAAAGCTAAGCTCGTCTTTGTCATGTCTCGTATTCAATAAAAACTTGCCCCTGCCCCTGTCCGTGCCCTTTCCCGATTTTCGCAATTTCTTCAGGGAAGTTTTTTAATAAAAGTCTATACTGCTCTTGCAATTATTCACTTATTCTTTTAGGATTTAAAGATGTCCCAAAATCTAATAGGTACCTAGTGGGGATGTTAAAGAGTTCTACTTTGAAAACATGTATTCTTATCTTGCCTATAGTTGTAGGTTTATCTCTTCTCTCCCCTGCTTCTGCGCACGCAGCAAAAGCATCTGAAAAAGCACCCGAAAAAAATATCGATAAAGGTTACACGATTAATTTCGACAACGTGCCGATTCAAGAATTTTTGAAATTTGTCAGTAAAATTGGAAAAGTCAATGTCATTTATAATGACGAAGATTTAGACTTCAATGTCACCATCGTCTCTGAGGAACAGACTAATTTACAAAACATCATGAGTGCCCTCGTACAAGTTCTCAGAATTCATGGTCTTACTTTAATTGAAGAGGAGCAGAATCTCCTCATCCATAGAAATGAAGATGTCAAGCAGATCCCCACCGTTGTGTCGAATGAAAAACCTGTAACTTCTCAAATGCGCTCAACGATCATAACTAAGGTTTTCAAAATTGAAAAGGGCAATCCTTCTCATATTGCCTCCTTAATCACCCCGATGCTTTCAAGAGAGGCAATTGTCGAAGTCTCTATGGAAACTAGGCAACTCATCATCACCGACGTGGCAAGTAGCTTAGAGACGATCCAAGATTTGCTCCTTAGTCTAGATGCCCCAGAAACACCCTACGATGTTGAGACGTACACAGCAAAGTACATGAATGTAATGGAATTGACCCTTCTTGCTAAAAAGATCTTGGCTCCCATTGTAGAAAATTCCACCTTAGAACTCGTACCCCAACCCGAAACTCAAACCATTTACATTGTCTCAACTCCATTTCTCTCCAAGCGAGCGATCAGTGTCTTACAAGAACTCGAAAAGGATTTGTCAACTTCAAAAAATCTCTTAGTCGGTCAAAACGTCTACATTTACAAATTAAACACGGCATCTCCGACGGCAATTGAGAGTTCCTTAAAGGATATTGCCAAAGAGGCTGCAGAGCAGGGTTACCAATCAGACACTTTACTGTCGACTATTGAAAAAGCAAGGTATATTTCAGCGACGCATTCCTTGATGTTCATTGGCCCTCCAAAAGATCTCTCCATCATCGCCTCTTTTCTATCAAGCATTGATGTAGGTGCTGGTCATGAAGCGGGGACATCGTTTTTGTTCTTTGAGTCAGCCAACATGACTTCTGATAATCTTGTTAAGGTCATAAAGGAAATCGTCGAACATCTCAAGAAAACAGGTTACACCCATCCGTCTGTCATCATTACCCTCGAGAACGCACAGGTCATTGAGCCGATCGATTCAATTTTGTTCACAGGTAGACCAGAAACATTAGCAGAAGTAAAATCCCTGCTTTCCGCCGTTGAGAGCTCCTACCTTGAAGACTTGAAGAAAACGGGTGGATCAAAATTCCTGATTTATCAAATTAAGCAGGCCAATGAGGAACAAATCCGCAAGTCACTCCACCATCTTGCCGACTATCTCGAATCAAACAACATTTCCAACGAGCCTTTAGTTCGAGCCATCGATTCCATGAGATGGATTAAGTCGACACATTCGCTGATGTTTATAGGAAATGCCAAAGCACTTGAAGAACTTAACCAACTACTTCCTAGCTTCGATGTTCCCCCCTCAGCCTCTCAAAGTGCTCTTCAACAAGTGCCCCCAAGTACCGATTTCATCATTTACTCACCAAAACGAGTTCCCCCCAAACAACTACAATCGGCAATTCTTTCTACTGCACAAAATTTAAAATCCGCTGATTTAGCCGACCCTGCGTTGATTAAGACATTGGAAAGCGTAAGATCTCTTCCAAACAGCGACCAATTAATCTTCACTGGAGACGCCTCCTCTCTCAAGAAACTTTCATCTGTTTTACAAGAGCTCGATCAAGAAAATGCACTAGAATCGCTTCGAGAAGGCCCCTATTTCATCCACTTGCAACATGCTAGTTACAGTAGAGTCAAAAACGCCCTAGCAAAAATGTCCGACGATCTTCCAAAGGGAGATCCTATCAGAGACATGGTTGACTCTATGCACTATTTGTCCGACTCCAATGCGATTGTTTTCAGAGGGCCACCAGAAGCCTTGAAAAAAATCAAAGATGTCGTCGATTTAACTGATACAGAGGCTGGCGAAAGGCTCACAGGAACTCACACAGAATTTGTCCGCCTCTCACACCGTTCAGCGAAAGACATTCTAAACATCCTTCATGAAACCGCAGAAAAATTAAAGAAAACTGACACCTCCTCGGATGATCTCATTAAGACCTTAGAAGATGCTCAGGCGATGACAAATTCGAATACCATTATCCTTACAGGAAATGATGCGAATATTGCGAAAGTAAAACAGCTCATCGCCAATGATGATCGCCCCCTCAATAGCTCTACGATGAGCGAAGTATTCGTTTACAAGCTCAAATATTTAAGTGCTGAGCATCTCCAAACCGCTTTGCACGGAATCGCCGATCACGCCTACACAAATGAGCCTGGTGATACGACCCATGCACTCGTGCAATGTATAGAGACCATGCGAGCCGTCCCCGGTTCAGATACTGTTCAGTTTGTTGGTTCTCCTAATACAATCAGCAAATTAAAAGAGATCATTGCCCTTTTAGATACTGCTGATAATGCGACAGGCAAAGTGAAAAAGCAATTGGGCGCAAATTTCCTCGTCTTCAATGTGAAAAACTCTTCTCCTCCAGAGCTCCTCTCCCATTTAAAGCAAATTGCTAAAGATTCGCCTGCAGCAAGCCATGATACAGATCTTATGAAAGCCCTCGCAAGTGGACGCTATGCCAAAGACTCCAATTCTCTTGTCTTTTCGGGCGACCCCGCCTCTTTGGAAAAAATCCATGGGCTCCTAGATAAACTCGATGTAGCTTCAGAGTTGCCTAACGGGGGTCAATTCCGCTCTGTGGAAGGGTACCAACTTTATAAACCTGAATTCGTTCCCGGACCACAATTAGTGCTGCTCCTTAAGAATTTTGAGGATCATCTTGTCGCCTCTGGAATCACCAATCACGACCTTTCAGAAGTGATCGACCACTTGAGCTTTATCCCTCGCACCAATACGATCATCGTTACAGGGCCTACAAAACAAATCGATGAGGTCATGGTTCTCCTCAAACAGTTTGACACGCAAGATGTCGCTACAGGGGCAAAATTTGAAGAGAGTGATCTCGAGACCATTGATGACACTGGGTTTCTCCTATACAAATTGCAGCATCAACCTGGTGATGGTCTTGTCAGCGCTCTCCAGCAGATTAGCATGAACATTACTGGATCAGGAGCTGGCGAAGCACAGAAAAAAAACCAGGGGCTCGTAGATGCCATTAGATCTATCCAATTTATTCAAATTACCAACACATTGATGGCGACAGGTCAACCTAAGATTCTATCGAAGCTTCGCGACCTTCTCCAAAGCCTTGACCGTCCACTTAAGCAAGTCTTCATCGAAATCCTTGTTCTTGAAACAACGGTCAATAAAGATATCGAGTTTGGCCTCCGTTGGGGTACCCAAGGTAAAGAAAATAACAAACTTGCCTGGGGTTCAGGTAACTATAGTGCTACTGATGCTGGTCCAGGCTTTGCACAAAACTTTAACTCGATCAGTGGTACCAGAGTTCCTACAGGTTCCGACATCCCTCCAATTCAAGGGGGCTTTTTAGGTGTCATTGGCGATGTTGTTTGGCATAAGGGAAAGTCCTATGCTACGCTTGGCTCAATGGTCAATGCGCTCAAGAACGACGGGGATACCACAGTCGTCCTTTCTCAAAAGATCATTTGCCAAGACACCCAAAACGCAAAGATTTTCTCGGGTGACAACATTCCCTTTACTGGTTCTCTCGTCACAACGAGCGGGTTAACACAGACGACAAACGCCAACCTTGAATACCGAAACGTGGGCGTTACCGTCAGCATTACTCCACTCATTGGTGATAATGGAATCATTACCCTCGACATCGACCACGAAATTTCTGAAGAGGCAAACCTAGGTAGCAACACAGGAAGCGATGTAAGCTCCACGACTGTAAACGGAATCCGTACATCTCGCACAACCATGACCACTAAGGTCCATATGCCCGATAAGCATTTCCTCGTGTTGAGTGGAACCATGAGGAACCAAGTCACAAGACAAGTATCGGGTATTCCTTGCCTTGGAGGTCTTCCTCTCATAGGCGCTGCCTTCTCTCAAACAACAAAGCTGACAGAAAATCGAAATGTGATTATATTTGTTAAGCCACACATTGTTGATACACACGAAACCTACTCTCAGATCACTCAAAGGCAAGAAGACCTTTATGGAAATAAAAACCAGAGCAATCCTCAAGATTTTAATGCAGGCCTCGAGCTCGTTCGCTCCCCTGATGACGAAGACTACGAAGACGAATAAGCTTTTTCTCTTTCTCTTTACGGCTCTGATCTTGACTGGGTGCGTACAGTCAACAAAAAATGAAATCACTCCGCATCTTTCCTATTCAGTCCAAGATAAATATCTACAGAATCTGCGTTCCATCTTCAATCCACTGACCGAGGAGGAGAAGGAAACCAGATGGGGTACTG
>JAJZEO010000109.1 GCA_021847505.1 bacterium | reverse complement strand
AGCTTTCCTTTCCCCGGAACGAGAAAATCGGTCGCTTTATACTGATCTCCAAAGGCATGTCTACCAATGACGATCGGTTTTTTCCAACTAGTGACGAGACGCGGAATATTTTTGCAAGTAATCGCCTCTCGAAAGATTGTCCCCCCCAAGATATTGCGGATCGTCCCATTAGGGGATTTATACATCCTCCTGAGCCCAAATTCTTGAACTCGTTTTTCATCTGGAGTGATGGTGGCGCACTTGATGCCTACCCCATATTTTTTGATCGCATGAGCGGCATCAACGGTGATCTGATCATCGGTCTCGTCTCTTTTTTGTATGCCTAAGTCAAAGTAAATCAGTTGAATATCCAAATGTGGAAGAATCAATTCCTCGCGAATTTTTTTCCAAATCACCCGGGTCATTTCATCGCCATCGAGTTCTACAACCGGGGTTCGGACTTTTAGCTTGCCCATAGAGGTTCCTTAGAGTCATAGTCATTTGAATTTTGATTGATCCTTTTTTCGTTGGGCTCATCTTCATCTTTTTGCCCGGCTCCATCGGCCTTGTTGCAAGAACAAAGGCCTGCTTCGCCGCCGCTGCGCTTGCAAAAATCTGAAGCGATCCCTTAGAAAAAAGTATCAATCAAAACTCAAACGACTATATACTCGGGTATATATGCTGAGAGATATCTTCACAAGACAAAGACAACTCATCAATCACTTTTTCGACAAGGTCAGTTTGGCTGATGCGGAGAAAGTGATGGCTACGATTCTGAACTGCAAAGGGATGGTGATCTTTGCTGGTGTGGGAAAGAGCGGCGTGATTGCCGATAAGCTGGCTAAGACTCTTCTTTCTACGGGAACTAGAGCCTTGTCATTACCCCCTTCAAATGCCATCCATGGGGACATTGGAATTGTTTCGAATGACGACTTGGTGATCCTTCTAAGCAAGAGCGGAAGAAGCCCTGAGATTTTAGAATTAGCACGTCTCTTAAAAAAGAGAGGGGTTGTTACCATGGCCTGGGTTTCTGATGCTGGTTCTGCCCTAACCCATTGCACCGACACCTCTATCATATTGCCTGTTGAGAAAGAAATTTGCCCCTTCGGCCTTGCTCCTACCACATCGACGGCAGTGCAGCTAATCTTCGGAGATATAATCGCCGTGGCTCTCATGCAAGCAAAAGAGTTCAGCATAGATCAATATGCACTCAACCACCCCGGGGGAGCGATCGGAAAAATGATCGCGCAATTAGTAGGGGACGTGATGCTCAAAGGAAAAGATCTTCCCTTATGCTATGAAGAGGACAAATTAGAGGATGTACTTGTTGAGCTTTCGAATAAACGGTGTGGGTGTCTGCTTGTGCTCGATCAACAGGACAAGTTCGTAGGGATTTTCACAGATGGGGATCTTAGGCGCTTTATCGAAAAAAACAAAGGAAAAGGA
The DNA here is from genome assembly GCA_021847505.1 of bacterium. Lineage (GTDB taxonomy): Bacteria > Chlamydiota > Chlamydiia > Chlamydiales > 2-12-FULL-49-11 > JAJZEO01. The sequence goes on along the minus strand of JAJZEO010000109.1, from coordinate 4,227 downwards.
TTTTCTACAAAGATGGGGGAACTCATCACGCGTAAGTACCTTTACACAACGCCCCATACGCTCACATCCCAAGCTCTAGAACTGATGGAACAAGAAAGAAAAGTGATGATGCTTCCCGTGATGGAAGAAGGAAAACTCGTGGGCCTTATTCATATCCATCATATCCTCTCACCCTGCTACCAACCCGAATTTAGTTATACACTACCAAGTGTTTCGTCTTAATTCAAAGAGGGGAGCGAGGTGGATGACCAAAGAATAAAATCCTGTCGATTCATGATCACTAAAAGACTCTCCTGCTCTGGCAGTATGCTCATTTTTTAGTTTAACAGGAATTCTCGAGCTATGAGTTGCATCTTCATAGCTGATTCTTTCTATCTCCTCACCATCAGGAAGTTCTTTTGGTCCGTAATAGACAACGAACTTGGGCGGTGTTGGCTTAAGATAGTAAGCGACACCATTAGCTCCCTCTGGGAGTTTGCGGTAAATATTTGAAACAAGAAGAAAGAGATCGTAGACCAAGAGCGAATCTACGGGGTGGTCAAGCTGCTCTTTGAGCAATAAGCTGAGGGTATTGGTCATCTCTTCGGGTTCTTCGTGATTAAATAAAATAGCCTTATTAGGAAGAGGAAGACCATTCAGAGAAGAGACGAAGGGGCCATCTTCTTCATCTTCATCGAGAGAGTGTGGAGTTTCAATGACAAGAGGTGATGCTGTACGTGGTGTCCTTTGAAGGGGCTCTACGGCTCCTCCTTTTGTACAACAACAAAACAAACTCCAAAAACGATTTCTTCTTGGGGAAGAAACTCCTCCCTGAACATGAATATTGTCATAACTGCCCCATCTAACAAGAGATTGTTGATTCTCAGCCTCAGTTCTCTCCATAGTCGTCTCCTAATTGAAGGCAATCAATCTAGAGAATTAAATAAATTAAGTAAACCGATAGCGTGCACAATAGCGAACACGTTCTAAATTAAAGACGTTTTGATCGTAAAGTGCTCCTTCTAGGGAAGGTCTCGGGTCAAATTGATGAAAAGTGAAACCTTGAGGAAGATTTTGCCCTAAAAGCCTTTCTTGTTCAAAGTGGGCAGATCCCTCTGCAATGATCTCCTGGTCTTCTCGAAGGTCAATGAGAGCATACTCTAACCAAGTCGTTTCATGAGTATCTTCTTCTTCGTATTGCCGTACTCTAACCCAAAATTGGTCAATGGCGCCCCGTTCGATTCCCCGTAGCCGGTACGCCTCATTCAGAAACTGCTCGACAATCTCAGGATGATTAGTTGCATTTTTCTTTTCCATTGAGAAAAAAACTAAATTTTGGGCGTTTAAATCAGAGTCATTAAAGTTGTTGAGGCGATGTCTAAGATGAAGTGAAAACTGACCCGTGTAACCTACACCATGATTACGCCTCGCAATTTCCCAAGGTGTAGAAACTAAAAAATGGCGCATGAGGTGAGATTTCTCTTGTAAGTAGCATTGTTTGAAAAACGAATTTCTCAATAAAGCTTGCAACACTGCGTAATCACCATCATTATCGATATTAAAACCTGTTTGAATATGGAACACAGTTCCTGAAGCCTGTGGGGAAATCGAGAAGTAAATAGGCATGGTAGCTCTTTGAGGAATATCAAATCTTTTTCGAAGGTCCAGAGTCAAGGCTGTGACAAATTTCCAAAGGGATTCGATAATAGGATCAATGTCCTCAGCTGGTAGTGATGAAACATGTGATTCGAAAAATTCCAAAAGTTGTCTTTCAAACTGCTCCCTGTCCCCATGAAAGTACGGACAAAGTGCCCCCCCAATGATAAGACTATACGCGTTACTGAATAAAGGCTGTGGATAAAGCCTCTCCTCTAACTTAGGAAGAGGGGCCGGAGAATTAATTGAGCCAATGATGGGTAAGCTCCATGCTCCTGTCGTGCTTTCTCGGCTCCAATCAGTAGGAAGAATCTGAAAGTGATTTTCAAGTGAGGGGAAAGATAAGAGGATGCGACTTGTGAGCCTCATAAGTGTATTGCGATCCATATGGGGAAGATGAACCATTAAGTGGAGGACTTTATCTCCAGAGTAGGGAGAAGCGGTGTACCCACACAATAAAAAAGTCACAACTCCAGAGGGGTGACTGATTTGCTCAGCACCTTCTACTCCTATCAAAGTACCGAGGTGTCTCTGGTGTGCTTCTCCGATCTCTGTCTGCAGCAAGTTTTCTGTGAAGGTTTCAATAAAACGGAATATACAGGGTGCTAGTGATGCACAAATAAAAAAATCATCCAATAGTTGAAATAATGACCTTCTATAGTTTTCATTCAAAAAAATAGTACGATCTAATTTGTATGAGAAAAGAGCTGGAGGTAAGAGCTGCAGGGCCTGGGCCTTTTCTACATGAGTTTCCAAAAGCTCGTCATTTCCAACATACATAGATCTTAACTCAGGATTTAGCTCCCGTGGTCTAATGACTAGAGGGCGCGGCCGTTCAGGGACGTACTTTCTGCGGCTTTTTTTAGGATGGGCACTTAGCGATCTGGGGCAAGGAAGGAATAAAAAGTCGCCAAGGTCGTTAAAACATTTTTTTACAAACGCAACGATACGTACAATAAGCTCAACTATATAGTCATAGAGATCCACCACAGGGGCGCAAGGCGAGGAACAATCAATAAAGGAACCCCAAGAAGATATATTAGAGATAGACATGACTGTATTATATCTCATTAAAAGAAAGAAAAAAAGAGGGGAAATTTGTCAAATCTTAATTTTATTTCAAAAAGTTTGAAAAAACATTTCGCTCTGAAATCCTTGCTGGGAGCCGCTTTTAAGAAATCTGAAAGAAAATCAGAAAAAAAAGTTCGGATTTCCTGTTGTAATAAATACCACCCTTTTGTAATATCATGCCTTCTTAACGACGCGATCACGAAACAAAGTGAAAGCAAACTAAGAATAGTTCGCCACCGAGCGAGCTGATTGTCTAACAATGTGAGTGAAGTGACAAACGTGTGAGATGAGTCTAGAGATTAAACTCTCTAGAGTTTAACTCGTCAATTTTTTTTAAATTATATTTTTTACGTTGAGAATTTGATCTTGGTTCAGATTGAATGCTGACGGCGTGGATGAGGCATGCGAGTCGAACGAAGTAGTTTACTACTTAGTGGCGAAAGGGTTAGGAATACATGGATAACGTACCCTTAACTTGGGGATAACAGCTGGAAACGGCTGCTAATACCGAATGTGGTTGTCGAAGAGGACTTCGGCGTACTAAAGTGGGGGATCTAGCAATAGACCTCGCGGTTAAGGAGCGGTTCATGCGATATCAGCTTGTTGGTGAGGTAAAGGCTCACCAAGGCTAAGACGTCTAGGCGGACTGAGAGGTTGACCGCCAACACTGGGACTGAGACACTGCCCAGACTCCTACGGGAGGCTGCAGTCGAGAATTTTTCGCAATGGGCTAAAGCCTGACGAAGCGACGCCGTGTGAGCGATGAAGGCCTTCGGGTTGTAAAGCTCTTTCGCAAGGGAACAAGGAGACTAACATTCTCCTGACTTGAGGGTACTTTGTAAAGAAGCACCGGCTAACTCCGTGCCAGCAGCTGCGGTAATACGGAGGGTGCAAGCATTAATCGGATTTACTGGGCGTAAAGGGTGCGCAGGCGGATTTGTAAGTCAGGTGTGAAATTCCGGTACTCAATATCGGAGCTGCACTTGAAACTGCATTTCTAGAGTATAGGCGGAGAAAACGGAATTCCATATGTAGCGGTGAAATGCGTAGATATATGGAAGAACACCTGTGGCGAAAGCGGTTTTCTAGCTTATTACTGACGCTCAGGCACGAGAGCGTGGGGAGCAAACAGGATTAGATACCCTGGTAGTCCACGCTGTAAACGATGTGTACTTGATGTAGATTGGCTCAACCCAGTCTGTATCGTAGCTAACGCGATAAGTACACCGCCTGGGGAGTACGCTCGCAAGGGTGAAACTCAAAAGAATTGACGGGGGCTCGCACAAGCAGTGGAGCATGTGGTTTAATTCGATGCTACGCGAAGAACCTTACCTAGACTTGACATATAGTAGACCGGTACGGAAACGTACTTTCCCGCAAGGGCTGCTAAACAGATGCTGCATGGCTGTCGTCAGCTCGTGCCGTGAGGTGTTGGGTTAAGTCCCGCAACGAGCGCAACCCTTGTCATTAGTTGCCAGCACGTAAAGGTGGGCACTCTAATGAGACTGCCGGGGTTAACCA
>JAJZEO010000082.1 GCA_021847505.1 bacterium | reverse complement strand
AAGAAAGAGAAAAGCACTCTGGCAAGTCGCCTCAACAGCGATCATAGTGCTGATCCATCTTGAGGTGAGAAAATTTGTGGTAGCCTTGTCGCCAACAACCTTGTGCTCGACCATTCCAGCCATGACTTGATTGTAAGTCTGAAATTCGAGATTGTCGTTAACAAACCATTCTACAGTAAAAGAATCATTTGTTGTTGGATCAGCTGCCATAGCTATTTTCTCCTTTTGCTTAAGAGCCATGTTTTCATTATATTAAGTAATGGTAAAGAGGGAGACCATTTGGGGCAACTAAAATAATTAATTGATTGTTAAGGGGTAAGAAAGTTCTTAGAGAAAACTAGAGTTTATCGTAAGCTTTCAAAGAAAATTGTGAGGGTAGAAGATGGGGAACTTACGTCCTGATTGGATTAGAAAGGTAGAAAAAAAAATAGAATCTACTCCCAAATTTTGTATAGCAAGAAATGCTTTGACGCGAAGTGCTGTAGGTCAGTCGGCGCTTAACTGGAATAGTTTTCGAAAAATCAGTCATACATTTTCCCATATTGTGCCTGATGAGCTGAAGATCACGACTCAAAAACAATCTGGCAGGTGTTGGATTTTTGCTGCATTGAATATGTTGCGTTTGAAAGTGGCCCACAAATACAAACTTGATGAGTTTGAGCTCTCGCAAAACTACTTGTTTTTTTGGGATAAGCTAGAAAAGGCCAACTATTTTTTACAAAGCATGATTGATACAGCCAAAGAGCCTGTTGACTCCCGTTTAGTGATGTATTTGTTGTCAAAGCCTCTGGAAGATGGGGGGCAATGGCATATGTTTGTCTCTTTAGTCGATAAATACGGCGTGGTGCCTAAGTCTATTTACCCGGATAGTTTTGCGGCTACCCAGTCGTCAGAAATCAATCAGATTCTTTCTCTGAAGCTCAGAGAGTATGCCTCGCTATTGAGAGAGCATGCTCCAAGGGGAATTGACCATTTAATGTCTATGAAAGAGGAGATGATGGAAGAGGTATTCCGTATTTTGGCGATTCATCTTGGTACTCCCCCTCAAACTTTTGATTGGGAATTTAAGGATAAAGGTAAAAAATTTCACGCCTTTCGCGGGCTAACCCCTAAGGAATTTTTTAAAGAGCATGTAAAAGTTCATCTCGATGATTTTGTCTGTTTAGTCCATTCTCCAAGAAAGATTACCCCCTACTATCAAACGTTCACTATTCAATATTTGGGGAATGTTGTTGAAGGCAAGAAGATCATCTATGTGAATGTGCCGGTGGATGTGATGAGTAAGGCGGCGGTGGAATCTCTCAAACATCATGAGCCGGTCTGGTTCGGCTGCGATGTGGGGAAATTTTTGCATCGAGAACTTGGGGTCATGGATCTTTCCCTATTTGATTACGAGCTTCTCTATGACATCAAGTTTCGCATGAACAAAGAGGCCCGGATGAATCATGGCGCGAGCCAAATGACCCATGCTATGCTCTTTACTGGGGTGAACCTCATTGACGATAAACCCGACCGGTGGAGAGTAGAAAATAGCTGGGGCGATGATAAAGGAGAAAAGGGTTATTTCATCATGACGCACGATTGGTTCGACGAATTCATGTTTGAGATTGCGGTCGAGAAACGATTTTTGCCCAAAGAGGTGTTGAAAGTGGTCGATCTTCCCCCCTCTCCCCTCCCCCCTTGGGATCCACTCGGCGCACTTGCTTAACGTAGGGGTAAAGTTAAGAGAGGTGCGTTAGGCGCAGCTGAACTTGACTGGAGATTATAGAGTTGAAGAAGTAGGACGAAAGTCCTCTTTGACTGAAGGTCGTGCTCGTGTATGTAAAACCAGTTTCCTTTGTATTCGATCGCAGCAAAGGCGTTTTCAGGCTTCTTTTTGGAGTATTTAATCGATAACAGGTCTCCAATGACCGATTTCCAATCAAAGATCCCCCCTTCTTCCGTATGGGTAATGGGGCATTTACATTCATGACCAGGAGGAACTTCCACCGCAAGGGATAAGTAATACATGCAAGCCATTAAAGATCTTGGCATGATGCCGACATTTCGGTCTTTGTTAAAACCTATTTCAACCTTGTAGGTGTAGAATTCATCTTCTAGTTCGGCACTCTTAGCATATTTTGCTAATTCTTTGGCTTCATCTGATTTAGCAGGGAATGTGATTTCAAAACCTTTTCCTTTAAAGTGGGCATCTTTGTCGTTGAGTTGGATGGAAACTTTGAGGAGCGAGCGTTGCTGGAAATATCTAAGCAAATTGACGAAAAGAATAAATCTTTCATACTCGGGTTCAAAATCGGGCGTGGGTCCAGAAGCGTTTATAGCGTTCGGGATATCATCAATGCTTTGGATGCAAACTCTAAATACCCGGTCAATATCCCATCCGGCATAAATCAATTGTTGGATGACTAAGAGGTCGATGGGGCGAAAAAGTTGAACGGCGAATGTTTGTCCTTGTAGGGGTGTATAAGAAATAGTGGGGGTATTAAACCAGCTGAACTCCCCTCCAATTGAAGCGGGATTGTCTTCACTAAATCCTGGGATGGGAATATAAGGTTGAATTCTTGTTCCCATTGAAAATTGGGTAGTGATCGCATTGACGTCTAAGAAAAAGGGAAAGTCGACGAAGCGTAGTCGGACGAGGTTCATGAGCATTTGTTCGTTGGTCGTTTTTTGTAGTGTTTGGTTGTAGGCTGTGCGGCCTCCTGTCCCCTCTACGGCGGCTCTACTGGAGACGTGGCAGCCAGTGAGTAGAATGAATAGTCCAACAAGAGATAGGGAACTTTTTGCTTTCATGTCCCCTCTCTAACAAATTTTGTTACTTCGATTCAATACATATTTACATGCCAAATATAACGATTGGTGAAGAAACCAGTAATCCACATGATCAGGCCACCCCAAAATGCGGCAGAAAATGTCTCAATGACAACTCCTAAAGAGATTTCAGAGGCAAGCCAAAATGTAAATACATTGATAAGAAGTGTGAATAATCCGAGTGTAACAATTGTGATGGGTAGGGTAATTAAAACAAGGATAGGGCGAACAATCGAATTAATAGCGGAAAGAATGATTGAAAAAATCAAAACGTCTCTTAAATTATCGATATAGAAGCCAGGGATGGCGTGCCAAATCGTCATCACAACGGCAAAGGTAATGATAAACCTAAAGAGAAGCAGCATGAGGAGGCTCCTTTCACATAATCTCGAGATCAAAGACATTTAGTAGTGAGTGTACCTCTGATGCAGAAAATTTGCACTTATTAATTTTGTTTGTGGTGATATCGATATTGAAATCGATAGATTCAGTAAAGTTGCTTTCGGTGAGATCTGCTTGGTGAAATCGTGTTTGAGGAAGCCGGCACCGAATAAAGGATGATCCTTTAATTTTTGCTTCTGAAAAATCACATTCCTCAAGTTGGCATTCCTCAAACTTTAATGGAACTTTGGGTTTTAATTGGGTGAAGAGGCATCGAAATAGCTTAGTTTTCTTAAATGACAAAGAGAATAAGAGGGAATCGCAAAGAAAAAAAGAGAGGCCCATCAATTTGGAATCGACGAATTCAACGCCATTCAATCTGACCCCTGTTAAATCGACTAAATTCAATAGTGAGTTTTGAAAGCGGCAATCTTGAAATGAGGATCCAGAAAAATCATTCTGTTGAAAAGTGCAGTTCTCAAAGAGATAATTTTGATATCGACCCGGCACTAGCGGTTTTTTTACCCCTCTAACTAAATGTCTGCTCTTCGAATTCTTCCATTTGCGGCCTTTGTGAAAAAGCGGAGCGAACTATAAAAAGGGCAAAAAAGCATAGCCCGCTCCTAGTGTTCCCGAAGGAACAATATACTGTTAATTTGAAAAAAGGAATAGTCTTTATCAAAGTTTAATAAATTATAGCCAAAAGTAGATGTTTATGAAAACCTTTTTGTTGAATTAGGAGATAAGTTGGGATAAAGTAAAAACTATGCTTATCGCACAAATCATAGCTTTTCTTATAGTTGGAGCTATCACAGGGGTTTTGAGTGGTCTTTTTGGAATAGGCGGTGGTCTAATATTCATCCCATTTCAAATTATTATTTACGCTCTTCTCGATGCGCCCACCTATCTACAGATGAAGATGGCTGTAGGAACTTCATTGTGTGCTACAGCTTGTACCACATTTGCCTCGGCAAGGGCCCATTCGAAGCATGGTGCCGTCAAATGGGACTTAATCTATAAAATTGCTGCAGGGATCATTTTAGGGGCTCTTTTGGGGGCTTTTGTTGCTCGTATCATGCCAGGTAAAGTTCTCGAAATGTTTTTCGGTTGTATGCTTTGTATAGTGGCCGTTTATCTGTTTTTCTTCGTCACCCCACACGATCACGAAACGGGGCATATTCCAAGCTTTGTTCCCTTCAATTTAGTGGGTCTGGGTGTGGGCACAACCTCAGCGATGCTGGGGATTAGCGGTGGGATCATGATGGTTCCCATTTTGATCTTTTTTCATCTATCTATGAGAAAGGCGGTAGGCACGGCCTCCGCTATGGGGTTTCTTCTCTCCATTGTGGGCGCCATAGGATTCCTTTTCCCAGGCCTGGCCCCAATCTCCTACCCCTACACGTTGGGGTATATATATTTGCCGGCATTTATCCCTCTCGCGATTGGCTCTGTGTTAACGGCTAAATGGGGGGCCTTATTGTCCCATTCGTTGCCCTTACTTTTGTTGAAGAGAATTCTCTCTATCGTCTTGCTTTTGATAGGAATTTTAATGATTTGCCGCTAATTGAGGCGTGTCACCCCGTCACTAATTGAAAGTGGGCTTTTGTGTGGGGTATTCTCGGAGGGTTCTGAGTTGTTTTTCAAGCTCTAATTGCTCTTTCAGGTGGGCCTCTTCTTCCTTTTGGCGTCTCCCCTCTTCTCCTACTAGGATCATCTTAACTTTATGGTGGGGAGATGGGGCTCCTTTGTGTGTTTGCATTTTGTCGACGTAGTAATTGAGCTGGTCTTTTGCAATAAAGGGCTTAGGAAGCTTCCAGCCGCGGATATTCTTTAAAGAAAGGCGTTTTTGCTCATAGATCTGCTTGTGCCGGTAAAGATGGAGATCTTGGTCTCGGCAACACTTATGAGTATCAAATGCGGCGCCATAAAGCGATTTAAAGTTACTAGAAAGAGGCTTTGCCCGGAAGAGAAGGTCGATAGAGATCTTCTTGGTCTGTTTGGGTTTGCAAAGCAAACTGGGGGGCTTCTGCTGGCCCAAGGTAGGAAGTGGGGCCTTGGGGGCGATTTTACCGATAGTAGGAAAATGAAGGGCTTTTAATGCTTGTTTATTGGGTCCATTAGCTTGACCTTTTGATACTAGGGCCCGCAGGATCGATTTTAGGCCATTTTGGGCGCAAAATTTGGCGATTTTTTCTGCGAATTCTTCTATAGCGGGCTCTTTTCTAACCATCAGACCACCTAAGATTTAAATAATTTTTCTAATGCATTAGGCATGAAAAAAGTTCTTTATTGGCACTATAGCTTAACTTAATCTTAATATTAAGGCAAATGAATTTTTGATAGCCTATAATTTATTTACTTTATAAGCTTAGGGATAAAAGGAGCCTAAGATGTCTCATATAACACTGAAAGGTCAAACCATGAAGGTGATCGATGGGTTTATCAAGCAAGGGGGGATTCTGATGAATTTCACTTTGAATAATGATAAGCTAGAGGAAGTCACGTTAGAAAATTTTAAGGGGTTAAAGAAGGTGATTGCGACAATACCGAGTGTGGATACCCCTGTGTGTAGTAAGGAAACTGTCGATATCAATCGTTTAGCTAAGGAATATCCTTCAATTACTTTTATCATCGTTTCTAGAGATCTCCCCTTTGCTCAGGCAAGGTTTT
>JAJZEO010000088.1 GCA_021847505.1 bacterium | reverse complement strand
CCCTGATTTTAAAGGGCGTTTAGAAATTCTCAAAGTCCATTCGAAAAAAGTCAAGATTGGAGATAACGTTGATCTAAAAGAGGTTGCGGCTTTGACTTCTGGTTTATCGGGTGCTGATCTTGAAAATATTATTAATGAAGCGGCCCTCTATGCTGCGAGAAAATGGCGCAATGCTGTAACTCAAGAAGATCTTCGTTATGCCTTGGAAAAGGTACAGTTCGGAAAAGAAAGAAAATCTCTTGTCATGAATGAAGAGGATATGATCACAACGGCTTGGCATGAAGCTGGCCATGCGGTGATTGCCCTCATTTTGAAAACTGATGACTTTGTATCTAAAGTGACTCGTATACCCCGTGGACAATCCCTTGGAGCAACCCACTTCACAGAAAAGCGTAACAGGGTTTCTTATAAAAAATCTGAACTTATCAAGAAATTGGCTACTTTGATGGGCGGGCGTGTTGCGGAACACATTCACAATAAAGATCCCACCAACGGAGCCAAAGGGGATATTCAGATGGCAACTGCTTATGCAAGAGCCATGGTTGTCGAGTGGGGCATGTCTGACGCAGTTGGAATGATCAACTATGCTGAAGAAAGCGAGAGAAGTTTAATGGCGGGATTTCATGAGCGGGAACACTCTGAGGAGACAGCGCTTCTAATTGACCAGGAAATTAAACGACTTATCGATGAGGCTTATAAATCGGCTGAAGAGATCTTGACGACACATTACGATAAGATGAAAGAGATTGCGGATATGTTGATCGAGTTTGAAACGCTCGACAAGGAAGATCTCGATGAGATCATGGCAAATACTTTTGATCCTTCTAAGAAAAGGAAGAAAATCGAAGATTTCATCAAAGCGAAACATCGCGAGCCACCGCCCATTCCTTCGAGATTGCGCAAAAAGCAGAAGCTTCAAGAAAAACCTGCAACCGGCTAAGAACTCAGTTATCTATGCCTTTGGGTGTAACCAAAGGCATAGCTTTATAGGGGCGATGTTTCTATAGTCATTTAGATCTTCTTATCAACCGCTTCCAAATGAATCTCAGCAGCAACTTTAACTTTCTGAATAATCTTTTTACTATATTAGGCTCGAATACAAAACATGTACATTCGCCCGCACATTCACAGCGTTCGTCTGCAGTACAACACTCACCATAACAGACTTTTGCGGGATCACAGCAACCATCAACGATCGTGCACGCTTGGCCAGCCTCACAACAGGCCCAGCTCCAGGGCTGTCCATATTCGCAAGCTTGACTGACGGGGCAACAGCTTCCATTTAAACAATTTGAGCCTTGTGGGCAACAGCCATTAGTACAACAGCCAGAGGGATTAGTACAGAAGCCAGCAGAGTCAGTAGAACAACATACACCGCCTTCAGGAGCGCAGGAGGTTCCCTGACAGCACGTTTCATTACTCGCACAACATTCTTGGCCACAACATTCAGCATGGTCTGCAGGGCAGTATCCCTGGGTATTTGAACAACAAGTCGCATCTAAAGGGGCACATGCAAAAAAATTACAACATTGATGAGTGCTTAGATCACAAGTGTGGCCACCACAATCACTTGATTGAATATTGGTGTCATCTACGCTAGAGCTCATGGGTTGACTCCACTGGTTTAATTTTATTATTAATGTTTTCGTTACCGTATATTAGAGTATATTGCAAAATGCAAAATAAATTTAAGTAGCGTATCTTTAGCAACCTAAGAAGTCAGGTTTTGGCTAGAATTAGTTTAGGGGATTGATTAACCCGTAAATGTAAGCATCGAAATATTCTCCATAATGTGAGATGGCTTCTTTGAGAAGACCTTCCTTGGAAAATCCCAAGGTTTCGACAATTTTTTGGCTCTTGATATTGTGGACTGCGCATTTAATCTCAATACGATGAAGGGATAAGCTTTCAAATGCGTATTTAATAAGACTTTTTGTGCTCTTGGTCATAATCCCTCGGCCTTGATAATGCTTTGAAATCCAGTAGCCGATACTCGCAGATTTGTTCAGTTGATCGATCGCATCTAATGAAATAACTCCGACAAGTTGATGATTATACAGGATTCCAATGTGGACGACCTTCATTTGGTCTAGCTGTTTTTGTTGATCGCGGAGAAATGCAACGGTGTCTTCCTTAAGAGTATTATTATCGAGCCATCCTAAGAACTCTCTTAAGTAAAGCCGATTTTGATCGACTAATGTAAACAAAAGATCGGCGTCTTCTTCACAGAGGGATCTTAAAATGATTTCTTCATCGATATTGAGATTTAAAGGAAGAGACACTTTCATGAGAGATGTTCCAAATTGTGCCTTTGAGGAAACTCAAAGGCACCTATATTGATCTGTCTTATGCGCCTGCGCTGACTGGCTTAGCGAGGAGGGCTTTGCGGCTCAATTTGATTTGTCCGCGATCGTTGATATCAAGGACCTTAACCCTGACAATATCACCCTCTTTAGCTACATCATCCATATTGGCAATTCGTTTATGATCGAACTCGGAAATATGGCAGAGCCCGTCTTTCATTCCAGGCAACTTAACGAAGGCACCAAAAGGCTGGATAGAAGTAATAGGCCCTTCATAGGTTTTTCCTATTTCTATTTCAGCCGTGAGATCGAGAATGATCTTTTTTGCTGCTTCTAAGCTTTCTGCGTTGCTAGAAGAGATGTTGATCACCCCTGCGTCATTGATGTCGATCTCTGCGCCTGTTTCTTCTATGATTGAGCGAATCATCTTTCCGCCTGGCCCAATCACCGTTGCAATTTTGCTTGGCTTAATGGTCAATGATTCAATTCGAGGTGCAAAAGGAGAAAGCGTCTCTCTTGACTTGGGGCATACTTCGAGCATTTTTTTCAAGATGTGGATTCGACCTTGTTTTGCTTGTGCCAGAGCCACTTTCATGATGTTGGGGGTGATCCCTTCGATCTTGATGTCCATTTGAAATGCAGTGATTCCATCGGCATCTCCCGTTACCTTGAAATCCATATCTCCAAGGGCATCTTCAATACCAAGGATATCTGAAAGGATGACAAAGGCGTCACCTTCGAGAATAAGTCCCATCGCAATCCCTGCAACAGGTCTTGAAATCGGGATCCCCGCATCCATCATCGCGATGCAGCCGCCGCAAACAGAAGCCATCGATGATGAACCATTCGACTCTGTAATATTCGACTCTAATCTGATCGTGTAAGGAAATGAATCTTCAGGGGGTAAAATTGCCTGCAATGCACGTTCAGCAAGCTTTCCGTGGCCCACTTCACGTCGTCCTGGAGCACCTGATCTGCCTACTTCCCCTACGGAGAAAGGAGGGAACGAGTATTGAAGGTAGAATTTGCGAAGTCCTTGTCCTTCAAGGTCTTCATACCTTTGGCCCATAGATTCACCGCCAAGTGTACAGACGGCAATTGCTTGTGTCTCTCCACGAGTAAATAAGACACTTCCATGAGTACGTGGAAGAAGCGACGTTTCAATTGAGATGTGGCGAATTTCTTCTGGAGAGCGGAAATCGCATCGTCTTTTTTCCTTCAGAATTTTTGTGCGCAAAATTTTTGCGGACACGCTTGAAAAGGCACCTTTTACTTCTAAGCTTGTATAAAGGGCTTCTTCTTCCTTAGGAAGGAATTTCTCCATTACTTGACCTTCAATGGTTGAAAGGAGAAGCTCTCGCTCTTTTTTATTGGCGACTTCATAGGCGGCCAATAAATGTCCTCTGATCATCTCTTCGATATTTGAGAGCAAATTTTGAGGAGGAAGGCTAAGAACAGGAACAATTTTTTCCTTTCCAACGAGATTTGCCCAATCGAGGAGATTGATACAGATTTCTCGAATGTACTTATGGCCTTCTTCAATGGCGCCGATTACCTGCTCTTCTGTGAGGAAGTCGCAGTATCCTTCGATCATTAAAATTGCATCTTTTGTACCAGCAAGGAGCAAGTCAAGTTTTGACTTCTGCTGCTCTTCCAAAGAGGGATTGATTATAAACTCACCATCGATCATTCCGACACGAACGGCTCCGACTGGTTTTGTGAAAGGAATGTCAGAAATGAGCAAAGCCGCAGAGCATGCACAAATGGCAAGAGGCTCTGGTGGGTGACCTGAATCATAGGAAAAGACATACGTTAAAACCTGGACTTCATTATAGAAACCATCGGGAAATAGGGGGCGGATAGGTCTATCAATGAGTCTTGAGGTGAGGGTTTCTTTTTCGCTCGGCTTCCCTTCCCTTTTAATGAACCCCCCCAGCGTTTTACCCGCTGAAGAGAATTTTTCTTGATAATCGACACGCAAAGGGAAAAACGAAGTGTCAGCAGAAGGAGTTTTGCTCATGCAGGCGCTAGCAAAGACAACGGTGTCTCCTGTCCTTGCATAAACAGCACCATTGGCTTGACGTGCGATCTTTCCTGTTTCAAAACTAATATCTTTCCCGGCAATCGAAATATTTAGTCGATTTTTGTCCATTCATGAACTCCTGATTCTGTTGTGCACTTAATCCCGGTGGAAAAAGCAGTTATGTTAATTTTTACTTTCTGAGGCCTAGCTTACTAACTAGTTGTTGATACCGAGAGGTATCTGTTGAGTTAAGGTAGTTGAGTAGTTTTCTTCTATGGCCAACGAGCTTAAGAAGGGACAATCTCGTACCTTGGTCTTTTGGATGGCGCTTGAGATGCTCTTGTAGATCTGCTATCCTCTCAGAGAGTAGTGCGATTTGAACGTCTGCGGATCCGGTATCTTTTTCGTGAAGTTGAAACTTTTTCGTGACTTCTTCTTTTGTAGACTTATCTAGTGACATGGAAGATCTCTCCTATTTAAAATGTAGGCCAATTTTACCAGATGAACTATAATAAATCAAGCGTTAGGATTGATCATGAAAAAAGATATTGAATACATGTTGCTCGCACTGGACGAGGCTCGAAAAGCACTGTCAGAGGGGGAGGTTCCGGTTGGATGCATCATTGTGGATAAGAATGATTCGATTATTTCCATGGCATACAATAAAGTTGAAAGTAATAAAGATGCAACTCATCATGCCGAAGTTTTAGCAATTAGGAAGGCCACACAAGTAGTAGGAGATTGGCGTCTTTTAGGGGCAACGCTTTACACAACCTTAGAGCCATGCTTTATGTGTGCTGGTGCTACAATTTTATCCCGGCTTAAAAGAGTTGTATATGGTTGCATGGACCCTAGGCATGGCGCGGCTGGCTCTTTGGTAAATCTTTTTGCAATCGATCACCCCATTCACAAAGTAGAAATTGAAGGGGGGGTCCTTGAAAAGGAAGCCGCCTTGCTGTTGAGACAATTTTTCCAGGAAAGGAGGAAGAAAAAGTGCTTAGTATAGAGGAAAGAGAATCTTTATTTGATGAGCTCATCGTATTGCAGAAAAAGAAAATCCTTCAGCTCGCAAAGCTCTTTGTTCCTCACATTGTCGAAGATGACCTTCTCCAACCATTTGATTTTCCTGAGCTCGAAATGAACGCTCCTTTTAGATATGAGGAAGGGGTTTTGGAGGGACTATTGACGGCCCGCATGGCGATCAATGCTTCCGAATACGAAAAAACTACCGTCTAATTTCTAAACTTATCGTACTCGGCTCGTTTTAGGACTGCCTTTAACTTTTTCTTGGAAATGCGCCAGAGACGGAATTTCTCTCTCCAGGTAAGGGAGCTTTTTCCCTCTGAGGAGATCTTTGAAAGGCAAGCATCAATAAAGGTATTATCGTCGATAACCCTTTCTCCTGTACGAAAATCATAGATTCGGGAGGAGGTCTTTGCATATCTGTCAACGGGTGTTTTTCTCAAATGTCTGAACTCCCCATGGGTCACTTTTTGGAGAAACTCCTCAAAAGGCCCTAGTGAAGAGAAAGAAGATTTCATCTTCCAAACGATCACCCCGTATAAGTAACCAAAAATCATG
>JAJZEO010000126.1 GCA_021847505.1 bacterium | reverse complement strand
CAGGCAAGAGTAAATAGGAGGGGTACTAGAAGTAATGTTTTTCTAATCATGTTCTTTCTCCATAGTCCAAGGGCATGAATTTGCGAGCATGCCAGTTGAAAAAGCGATATTGATCATCGCCATAAAATAGTTTTTCTGAGAGAGGGCATATTTGGCCCGCGCATCGGATAAAAAAGCTTGGGAAGAGAGCAAGTCAAGGATGTCGACGATCCCCATTTTGTACCTCTCAAACATGGCATCGAATTCGACTTGGGCAGCATCGAGATAACTTTTTGTATCGACGATTTCCTGCTTAGCCATTATATAGTCATTGTGAGCTTGTTTGACCTCACTAAGAACGGTCAACTCCATTTCCCTGTAGCTAGCCACCCCTTCTTCTAATTTTGATTGGGCCACTTTTATCTGGTTGAGGTAGTAGAACCCCGTAAAAATAGGGACAGTGAGATTGATTTGGACTAAGTAGTTCCCATTATCGGTCGTATTGTTGCTAAACCATTGTTGTCCGGCTTGACCTGTTAAATTGATTTTAGGGCAAAGGTCGGTCTTTGTTTTTTGAACATTGGCTTCCATGGCCAAGATTTCAGCTTTTGATGCTTGCAAATCGGGTCGGTGTTCTTTAGCCAAAGCAATTAAGTCCTCAAGAGAGCCGATAGGAGCCTCCACCAAAGCCTTATCGGGAAAAGAGCCCAGTTGAAATGAAATGGTAGCAGGGATTCCAAGAACACGGAGTAATTCGACAAAGCTATTTTGCACTGTAGCGGTTTGAGAGGTGAGATCGACCTTCTTCTGAAGAAAATTGGTCTTTGCTTGCAACATGTCGGTTTCGTCAAAGATTCCGGAGAGATTTTTTTCTCGTGCAGCCTTATAAGTCTCATCTGCATTGAGTAAATCGGCCTCATCAGCCTCAAACAGGGCCTTAGCATAAAGGTATTCGTAATAAGCTGAGGCAACCGTTTGCATTACACTTTGCACTTCTTCATTGTGAGACCAATTAGCCTCTTGAAGGAGTTGAAATGCATATTCTGTTTGGAAATGTCTCTGTCCCGAGTCCCAAATCAAATAACTGAACGTAACTTCAGGTCCCCACTGCTGCGCTTCAGTTAAAAAGATCTGTTCATTGTAAATACTCGCTTGTCTTTGCGCCCAATAGTTACCTTGAAAACCAACTGTGGGCAAAAAATTAGACATGGAAGAAGAATAGCCAGCAGCGCGCTCTCTAGCTTCCTCCCAGCTCTTTCTCGTATCGGGGGAATTATTCAAGGCGATATCGAATAAGTCCCCAAGTGAAATTGCATCACCTTCTGAAGGAATTTGAAGAGTGGCCATAGGATCGATGTTACGGATTTTTCGCTTCTCTTTTGCTGTAGGGGACCAAACTTTATTCGACGCAGTGGGAGCATATTTATATGGAGTGGTGAATGGATTACGCGAGCAGCCAATAAAAACCAAAGATAAAAGAAGAAAAAAATATTTTTGGTGCGCGCGCAGCATAAATTCGCACCATAGGGACCTTAAGAATTATTTGTCAAAGATTGTTAACTTCGAAGTCGACGAAATTCATCAGAGTTTGAAAATATCGTCCACCATCCATTTAAAGCGCTCCAATTGGAAGTTTGTTCGGGGTGCCTATCAGGGTGGAAGTCAAGAGCAAGCCTTCTGTAAGCCCTTCGATACCCTGATTGAGTGGTTCTGTCGAACCGGCGCTCAATTAAAATTCCTTCGATGAATCTTTTGTGTTCTGCATAATTATCGACTATAGTATCCGAAGCTGATCCGCCCAAGATTTCTTCACGAATTTCTTCAGAACTTAAAAAATCAGAGAATTTTTGAGCAAGTCTTTGGGAAGAGTGTTGTTCTAGTTTCCCTAAGTAGGTGCAGCATATTCTTGATAGCTTTTCAACACGTATTTCTTGAAGAACTTCATCTTTATAATCATCTAATTCGATTGTAGTAACGACTTTTCCATTGATCGCAACACCAGCAATATTTTCTTTTCCCTCGAGTTCTTTTTTTACATTCCACATGCAGAGAGTTTTTCGTACATATTCATAGATGACCAAAATCAATCCTGTAAGGGGAATGATTTCTACAAGGCCCCGAAAGATGTTTTTAACAAGATCCCACTTATCGATATTGTAATGGTGGTCACCTATCTCATCATATTCAGAGGGGCAATGAAAAAGGTAGTAGAGTGCATAAAAGACTCTAAAAGCACCTGTAACACAGCTAGCAAGTAGAAGCATACCCATAAGATTAACACTTGATAAGCAAGAGCGGCTCATTATGTTGTCATTGTTTTTATCAGGTTTTATGAAGAATTGTATGACATCAGGCTGAAATTCTCTATCGGTAACCGGGCTATTGTTAACACTGTAGGAGTAAACACCGCAAATAGAGATAAGCTCATCTTCCTTGGGAGTATTATCAGATCCTCTAAAGAAGGATCTAAAATGAGGGCTTTCCCTATTTTCAGTACTAGTGGCGGAAGGAATGGTAGCTAGCATAGGCTTATCTTATGGATATAAAATAATAAAGCTATATTATAATACATTTTGGGTGAATAATCAACACCAAAAAAAGTACATAATAATAATTTTAATTTTATAGTTTAATGGTCTTTTAGTGGATTTGAGACTACAAAAAAGCTAACGCCTACTTTTTTCAATTTTTTTATTACATTAGGGTCAATTTTCTCATCTAGCATCACAAGCCCCACCTTTTTCCCGGCTTTTTTTGCAATATCGCATACATGAGTGATCCCTAATTCATCAGGATAGATCATGGCTTCATCGGTTAGGCCATTTCTGGGCTCATAGAGAATAGAGTCGATATCGGGGCTTTTGATGTCATTTAGAGTCTGTTTTGAGAATTTTCGTACGCTCAAAAAGACTCGAGATTCGAAAAGCACCTTTTTAATCGCACGTGCCTTTTTGACCATAGGGGTGATAAACTGCACCTGTCTTGCGATATCGTATTGTTTGACTAAATCAAATATCTGCCCATAAGCAGAGTCATTTTTTACATCTAGCATTATTGTTCTGGCTTTACCCACCCTCATTTGCTCAAATATTGACTCTACTAGGGGGATAGAGTGCTTAATCCCATCTCCCGTGCAAAGAGGGTGTTTCATCAGCTGCTTATACGTGGACTCAGAAATATTGAGGTCAGGGGAATCCTGGCAAATATCTTTTATGGAATCATTCTCGGCTAGGACCGGTTTTTTATCTTTGGTCATCTGTACCTCGACCTTAGGAGTACAGCCACAGCTCCAAGAATAGTCGATTGCTGCGAGAGAATTGCCCGTGAACCTTGAGGTAGCCCCCTGGTTTAAACAGATCTTGATATCCCCATTATCCATAAATATCCTCTTTAAGGACTTATTATAATATTAAATCGAATATCGTTTTTAAATAATTGTATATTAATATATTCCGTATTGTGGTATTATCTTCCTATGAAAATTGAGCCTTATAACTATTTCTTTCACCCTTGCCATGAAGACCATTCCACAGTGGTCAAGGTTGTGGCTGTAATTACGGCCCTTGCCCTTTCTATTTTGACCCTGGGGCTCTATCTGGGCATTTTTCTTTGTGTAAGAGGTCTAGAAGAGGGGAGTCTTAAGGAAAAGAAGGTGAAAGTAATAAGCAAAACACCCCCAAAAAAGAGGATTGCCCCTAAAAAAGTATCAGCAGGGCCATCGTCTCAAGGGGTCATATTAACTCCCAAAGCTGCATTAATTAAGTCTAAACATGCTGAGTCTCTAGCTCTAATTAAACGATTAAGTAGAGAGGTAGGGGGGTGGAAAAAAATTTCTGACCACCGAAATCCTGGGGCGATAGGTTATGATTGGTGGCTGTTTCCTATAGATCGATCTTCTAGTTATGGTATGACCTATGCGGTGGATGAAGCTGATATCGCAGCTCTTAAGAGCCATCAGGCGTTTATGGAAAGTTATCGTGAAGGGGTCATTTGGGTAACTAGATCATGGGGATGGAATGTAGTAACGGGCCATGATGAAACTTGTCCGGAAAGAATGTGGAGCGACTATCAGGTACGTCTTGGTAAGATGCTTTGTTCGTTAAAACTCTTTGGGGAAGTAGCACTTCATCAAAAAGTGGTTGCTTTTGCAAACAAGCATGTGGTGAATAAGCAAGACTGGGTTGTACAAGCTTGCGTCTTATAGCTTTTTAATAGTAGACCTCTTGCATAACTGATCTTTTTCGTTAAAAATGCCCATTTTGTGATCTTTCGATTTTGTCGCTCGCCCCTATGGGGCGTCCCGCATATGCGGGCTCGCTCAAATTCGAAATCTCATCAAAATCGCCTATTTTTTCCGAAAAACCTGAGTTATGCAAGAGGTCTAATGATTCATTTACAATCCCGGCCATGCCTTTTAAATTCTCATGCCTTGTATTTGAAACGGGGAGAGCTTACTGGCTGCTAGAAGACCCTCCAGGTCAGCTTCATGGGGATATTAATGATTCGGATGAGCCCATCGAAGTGATGGTGATCGAATTTAAAACCCAATAACCCTTGCTTTAAACCCCTAAAAGCCTAGCGTAGTAGCCAAGAGCTGAATAATGAATGGGGGTAGCGATGAAGCGCTTGATTGTTTTTATCTTAAGCGTTACAGCTTTAGTGGGCCTTGAAGCAGCATTACCGCCATTAGCTCAAAGCAAGAGAGAAATTGAAGCAATCCTTTCGAGCCGAGATCTAGGGAACTTTGTTCCCAATAGCGATGTCATCGTACAGATCGTAAAAACACCTTCAGGCTACCTGATCATTACTAACAATCGAATCGTTCCTGTATCGATTCGGTATGTAGGGAGAGATTCCCTCGGTCCAGCAAGATTCACTGTTTGGTTTCATAAACCCATCGAAACAGGCAATAACAAGCCAGGAGACCATGATGGTCCCGCATCGGGAACTGGGGATCATTGCGAGGAAAACTTCTGGAAAGGGAACCCTCAAGGCTCCAAATAGAAGCGCTAAGAATTCTACAAAAAACGTCTGATAATATATATTATGTTGTATTTGGGGTAAAAGAAAAATGCCACGACCGATTTGATCGTGGCATTTATTTGCCTAAAATGAATTAGAAGTGCGCTTTGTTTATTATGTGTCACTTATCCTAGGAGCAGCAGCCTTGGCAGCGTTCCAAAGAAGTTCTGAGACGCGAGCATCATAATCGCGGTCATCCATGCTGATGAATGGTTGAGTTGGATCTCCTTTATTAGGATCAATGAACACCAAGTTGTAACCCATGTCTTTAGCTGAGGTTTCTAGCTGTCCTTTTACGGCAGCTACTTGTGCATCTGACAGAACAACAACTCGTGCGGCGTGTTCAACCCAGCTTAGGTCCGTATTCCAGACTGAATTTGGATTGAAGCCAAGTTTAGAACCTTCTTCTGCAAGAGCAATGTCTATTGTTGCGCCACCAAGCTTTGTAGTAACAAGAGGTACGAAGTTACCACATGTTTGCTTTGCAGCGGCCTCATGCGCTGTAGCGCAAGTTATCGGATAAACGAGCTCATTTCCATCACCGGTTGTACGCACGAATAGAGCAACCCCCTCAGGAAAGACAAACGCAGTTCTATTAAGAGTGTTAGCTCCGTTAGCCCAAGGATGAAGTCCTGCTTGATCTCGATAATAGTTGCGCACAGGGACTCCTGTTGGTGCTGGCGAACGATCGGTGCCTTCCGTAAAGGTCTTCTTATCTTCCTCAATAAATGCCGGATAACTGTCTTGAGTTAAAAATGGGTTAGATTTATAGAAATCGGCTTCATAAGCTACGAGTGTGTCTGCTAAATCTCTCCATTGGATAGTACTTCCGAATAGTGCGTGCTCCTCGGGATCGCCAAAAACTGTAGATATTGTTAATACTGAAGATCTAACATATCCGGCAGCGTGCGG
>JAJZEO010000053.1 GCA_021847505.1 bacterium | reverse complement strand
ATAGTAGTAGTAGAGCCAATACTCCGACATCTACTGCAAACACTCCTGCTGCTGGTGCTGCACCTTTTCGAACCATACCGCTACCTTCGAAAATTACAACAGCGCGCTCTACCATGTCTGCAGCTGAAAAGGCGTCCCATCATAGTATCTTACATAATCCATGTGTGGTACCTGTACATGTACCGGGGACTGAAACTGGTAACCAGGCCAACAATACCCAATCTAGTAGTGGTATTGGGGTGGTTGATAATGCTAACAGCAACAACAATAGCGATAATAAGAACGATGCATCACCTCATTCAACAACTCAACCGCAATCTCAACCAGCAGCACAAGAACAGCATAGACAATGAGAATGCCAGTTCCGTGATAAGTTGTTGTTGCTAGCCAATTTAGCTGTGATAATTGAACAAACATCATCCAAAAAAAGCCAATGATAAATCGTACGATGAGAAGTCGAAATTGAAGTAAGATGAAGAAAATAGATAGATAACCAACACAATAACTCAAAAGAGAAAAAAGGCTTCCCCTATCTGGCTGTCCGATTGCAGTGATAAATATACTTGGAAGGAGAAGAAAAAAAAGCTGTGCCAGCCTCCTTACTGATTTATCCTGAGATCGGTAAGAATCACTCGTCGTCGTCATTAGATTTTTCATCTTTTTTGTCTTTCTTCTTGGTGTTCACTGGCCCTAGGGAAACAACCCCTCCCCCAGCACCTAAAACAACAAAAAGGCCCCCTATGATGGCAACATTGTTCAGAAAAAACACCATGGAACGGCTTAAAGCAGGTCCTTCTTGAAACCAAAATGGTTGATAGATAAGAGTGGCCGCAAGCATATAAAGAAAGAGGAGAAATGCTGCAAACCGAATCCGGTAACTAAGAAGGAGGAAAAATCCGCCCAAAAGCTGCAATACAATTCCAGTAATCAATAAAATCGGGACTACAGCAAGGGTTGAAGTAAAAAAATTGCTCACCTGCTCGGCATGAGTGGTATAAAGCTCCCAGTTTGTCAAGGCAAATGCCAGGTCCTTTTCCGCCTGTTCCCATGAAAATATTTCAGATACGCCGGTGGCAATGAAGATCAGGCTGAGGAAAATTCGTCCTAATACTGATACAACCCGTGCATAAATACTCATTTGAAGCCTCCCCTGGCTTTTTCATATCTTAAAAGGCAATAATTTGCTACATTTGTTGCACCATGTTAAGCCCGTTTAGAAAAAATCATATCCTTTGGTTCTTTGAGAATTGGGAAGAATACCCCCAATCTCCTTTAGATAAAACTCTTAATCTCTATCTTAGGAAGAACTCCTCCATCGGATCTAAAGACCGGCTACTTATTTCAAATACTATTTATGCAATTATTAAATGGAAGAGCCTAATCGATGCTTACTTAACCCATCAAGGCACCCCCATCTCCTACCCCCATCGGCTTGATTTTTGGATAAATCATTCTTTGAATGACATTAGAAAAGCCCCGTTTCTTAAAGAACACGAAAAATTTGGATTCCCCGAGGATTTGTTTAATCAACTTAAGCAATCCCTCGGCGCCGAAAAAGCCATAGAGCTTTGCGAGGTAACTCAAACGCGGGCCCCCATATTTGTCAGAACCAACCTTCATAAAACAACCCGAGAATCGCTCTTTCACGGCTGGAAAGACAGGTACCAAGTCTCTCTTTGTGAAGAATCCAATTCAGGGATTCTCTTTCATGAAAAAATCAATTTTTTCACGCTGCCCGAATTTACAAAAGGCCTTTTTGAAGTCCAAGATGAGGCAAGCCAGCTAGTCAGCAACCTTGTCGACGTAAAGCCTGGTGATGAGGTCCTCGACTATTGCGCAGGAGCTGGAGGGAAGAGTTTATCTTTCGCACCAAAGATGAAGGGGAAAGGGCAGATTTTCTTGTATGATTTGCGTCATCATGCCCTACTTGCCGCTAAAAAGCGTCTAAAGCGATGTGGTGTGCAAAATGCCCAAATCGTCACTGAGGAAAAGGGATTAAATCGATTAAAAGGCCGCATGGATTGGGTATTGCTTGATGTCCCTTGCACCGGGTCGGGAACTTGGAGACGAAAACCCGATCAGCGATGGCGTTATACAACAGATATGTTGCAGCGATTGGTACAAGAACAAAGGCAAATTTTTGAAAAGGGCCTTCAATTCCTCTCTCCACAAGGACGCATCGTTTACTCTACTTGCAGTGTCCTCCCTGAAGAGAATGAAAAACAAATCGAGTATTTTTGCCAAAAGTTTGGATGTACCTTGGAAGGTGCTCCTCTTACATCTTTTCCGCAAGAAGGTAAAATGGATGGCTTCTTTGGCGCAACATTTTCTCTTGCTAAAATCAAGGAAAATCGCGATAATGCTCATCATGCTAAGGAAACTCACCACTAAACTTTTGCCCTTACTATTCCTTGTTACAATGGGATCGTTGGCAGCTACATATGCCCCGATATCTCCTATGTATGGAAATCGACTTGGGGAAAAATCTCAAGCTAAGATTATCGTGCATAACCGACCTCTTGCGAAAATTAACGGCAAAGTTTTTTCTGTAATGGATGTCAAGAAGCGGATGGACAATTACCTAGCGAAAGCTTATCCCGAAATTTTCACAGAGCCTGAATCAGTTTTCCAATTCTACGTCCATAGCTGGCGCAATGTGCTCCAAGAAATGATTGATAACGAACTCATGTTGATGGAAGGTGAATCTCTCTCTTATAAATTGGATAAGACTTACATCAAAGAAGAACTTCGCGAAAAATATGGCCCCAATATCAATCAAAAACTCGATGAGCTTGGACTTACCTCTGAAGAAGCTGAAAGAACTGTCGAGGACGATCTGATTTGCAGAAGTCTCATGTGGTACAGAGTTTGGCAAAAGTCTATCAATCAGGTAACCCCTGAAGTTGTGAAAGAACATTATGCAAAACAGCAAGAAAATCGCCCCAAGCAGGATGAGTGGACATATCAAATGTGCACAATTCGCGGCCGGGATGCCGAGGCAGCTGAGAAACTTGCAGAAGATGTCAGGAAGCTGTTTTCCTTAGTAGGAAACGATGAAGGCAACCAAGGAAGCCTTGGCTCAGCTCTAGCTGATGCCGTTAAGGCTGTTTCAGCCATAACTCCCTCTGGAGTTACAGTGAAACTCTCCGACGACATTCATCTAACTTCACAACAATTATCCACTGAGAACCTGTCGATTTTAGAAAATATGACCCCGTTATCCATCTCAGAACCGATTAAGCAAAAAAGTCGCTACGATGATACAACCGTCATGCGCTTGTTTTTCGTTAAAGAGCACCTTGTCAAAGAGCCGCCATCCTTCGAAGAGTTGGAAAGTGAGATTCGCGAAGGCTTGGTAGCAAAAGAAGGCGAGAAGATTAAAGCCGAATACATGAATAAGTTGCGTAAGCGGTTCTGCTGCGAACACCTCGTCGTCGACAAGATGTATAATGCGCAGTTTCCTGTATTCTCCTTGGCAAACGCCTAAGTTCCTTTTGTGGGTATAGGAAGGCATTGGATTTACGTAATCTCGATAATCTTAAGCAGTTTTTAGCCTCTCATCAGCTTAAACTCCGAAAAAGTCTTTCACAAAATTTTTTGGTAGAAAGGGAACTGCTTGAACGAATTGTTCAAGAATCAAATGTTCGACAGGGGGACCGAGTTTTTGAAATAGGACCAGGCTTGGGAGCACTGACCCTATCCTTACTTGAAGCCGGAGCTTCTGTCGTTGCCATCGAAAAAGATACAGCCTTCGCAGGATGGCTTCCCAAGCTGTTAAAGGAATACAAAGACCGTTTGCAAGTGATCGAAGGTGATGCTCTCCAATATTCATTCACAGAAAAAATGAAGGTCGTTTCCAACATCCCCTATCAAATCACAGTCCCAATTCTTAACTTTTTAGCGACTCAAAGAACTCTGATCAGCCAAATTACCTTATTATTACAGAAAGAAGTCGGAGAAAAGATGATGGCAACACCTGGAAGCAAGAAAAATATCCCCTTAGCCCTCTTCTCTCAATTTTATTTCGATTTAATTCCCCTCTTCGAAGTTTCTAAAAAACACTTTTTTCCCGTCCCGAAGGTAGATTCTATTGTCTTAGTACTGGATCCAAAAGAAACACTTCCCCTTCCTTCTCACCAGATTGAATCTTTCTTTTCCTTTATTGATAAATGCTTTACCCATAAACGGAAAATGCTACGTTCGACCTTAAAACGGACCGACTATTTTGAAAAAATAGGAGTAAACGTTACAGCACGCCCTGAAGATCTTTCCCTAGAAGATTACCTGTTATTATTTGGACTTTTTTCCACTCAATCTGAGGGAAACAGCACCTAAAACGAGCACTCCAAAAATCCCCATAACAGCTAAGCGGGGTCCCACATAATGGCTCTTCGATAGTCTGTCTTCTGCAAAAAGCGAAGATGCCATGACTTCTTTCCCTGACTCGTCAAAAACAACAATACTCCCCACTTGATCTCCCTTTTTGATCGGGAGCTTTAGTGGCTCATTCCATTTTAATTCCGCCTTCACTGTTGGTTCTTGTGAAGGGAAGTATTCGAGTAATACATCCTCCTTTAAAACAGCAACAAGAGCCTTTTTGCTTTTAGGGATCTCTTTTTCAAACTTAGTTTCAACTTTAGAGAATAAAAGTCGAGAGGCTTTCTCTTCTTGAAATGCTGCCTCAAATAACTGAATTGCATCAAGATATCTTTGCTTCCATGTAGGACTTTTATGGAGAGCTACAACAAGTGTCCTTTCTCCATTGGTGGCCGCAGCAACAAGATTACTTTTGCCCATTTTGAGCTGCCCTGTCTTAGCAAACAGTGCCTTAGGATAAAAAAGAGGGTCGGTTTCTTTCAAAATACAAGAGTTGGTCTTCCAAAGCTCTTCTTTCTGCAAATTGGTCTTGGGCTTCGCGTAAACTCTCTGTAAAGCCATCTCCATAAAGATAGGATTGTGATATGCAGCTCTTCCTAATAGAGCCATATCATAAGCACATGAATAATGGTCAGGATGGTAAAGTCCATGTGGGTTAACAAAATGCGTAGAACAAAGACCTTTAATCTTTAACCATTCATTCAAATCATCGCAAAAGGTTCTCATTTCACCTGATAGATGAAGGGCGAGGACGTTACATGCATCATTAGCCGATCTTAGCATTGAGGCGTAAATTAATGACCTAAGGGACAGACGCTCATTGCTCCTCAAGTAGACCATTGTGCCATCAGGTTCTAAATAATAGGCAGGCAACATGTAATTTTTTGTCCTTTTCTCCTCTTCACTGGTTCTTTTTAAAGCCTCTGGACCTGCAACAGCAACTTCATCCAGATTGATGCTTTTATTTTCCAAGGCAAATAAAATAGTGGCGATTTTCATCGTGCTGCAAGGTGAGATCTTTGCATAAGGATTTTTCGCATACAATACCTTCCCCGAATCGGCATCCATTAAAACCGCATAGGGAGTTTCGATATGGACATCTAGACCAAATAATGCGAAGGGAAATAGAGAAATAATCCAAATAAAAATACTGCTCTTCATATCTTTATCATCGACCATTTAGTGATTTGATTGCACTTGAAAAAAAAAGCGTTTAAAAAAAACAGGTCGGTGCGTATGAAGAAAAGTAACTAGCGAAACTTAAGGCATCGTAGTATTTAATGATGAATCCCAATAAACTCGAAGATTCATACAAAGAGTTCATTTTTGATCTTGCAAAATGGGTTCAAGATGGGATCATCCATGTTGATCTAGCTCTACTAAAGAAGTTTGATCTACTCAATAAAACCCCTGAAGAAGAAAAGGAAATCCAAGCCCAGTTCCCCTTTTACTTTCATGTATTGGAAAGTAATGAGAAGGTCACGCTGTTTAACAATCAGTTTGCTGTTTGGATTATCCCCAAGGTGGTCGATGAAACGCCTACCACGTTGACTCTTATAGCCTTAATGACTAACACAAAGCCTCGTCTTGAGATTGTCTTCTCATCAGCTGGCGCATACAACACACCAAAAAATGTCCTCAAAGTCTTGCGACATTTCCTCACAGAAGTCCTTGACACAGAAGAGGAAATCGCCTCCATTAGCCACTAAATCTGGTGCTTGATCGAAAGGATATTCGAGTTACCTTGCCGAAGATAGGTAAGTTCGTGTGATATTTGCTTCAAAAAATAGATCCCCAAGCCCCCAGGTGCCCTGTGTTCAAGATCTGAAGAGATATCTAGCTCTTTGTATTCTAAAGGATTAAAAGCTTTACCTTGATCAAGAATCGTAAATTCGAGAATGCGATTTTCTTCAAAATAGGCGACACGGATTTCTAACGGACCTGCATCTTTCGAGTAAGCATAGGAGATTACATTCACTAACGCTTCTTCAAGCGCGAGCTCTATCCGATTACTCTTTTTCTTATCGACTTTGTATTGCTCAAGCTTCGAATGGATCCAAGAAATCATTTGGGAAAGTTCCGTAAGAGAAGCTTGAAATTTCTTTGAATCGTCCATATTAATTTTTTAGAGGCGCTCTTCTTAATGCTCTAACGATTTGGTCAGCAATCGTATCAGATAAAGGACGAAAAGATTCTTGTTTGGCCCCCTCTTCCGAATCGAGTTGTCCCAGCGAAAAGGGCAATACTGTTTGTTTATTCCCTTGTACATTCTCAAATTCAATGTTTTTTAATGCGGTGGGATTCACAAAATCAAAGTCAGCCACTCCTTCAACTGTAAATGGAGAAACTACAGCCTTTTCTGTAACTGAATCAAAAAGACTTACCGATGCTTTGACTTTCCGTCTCCCTTCATTCGGATAAAGCCTTTTAATAAACTCTCCCGTGATAGGGTCTTCATCCCACGCAAAACCAATGGTTTCACTGGCATCTTCCAAAATTTTCACATCAAGTCGGTAGCGGGTATCTGTTTTCGAAGAGTAGGCCAACCCAGGTGTATGTGCTACCTTCTTTGCAAGACTTGTGCGCAAATCACCATTTTCATCCCCTCGAATTAAAGGAATTGTGATTGTGGTCAATTCTCCATTATTAGAACCACAGCTAGAACATGCCTGATAACCACATCCCGCACAAATAAGGAGCATTGCACTCAACACGAGCAGTTGAAATTTACATCTGAAGCTTTTGATTCGGCTCATCCTTGGGTGTTTCAAAGATTTCTTCCACATTCTGTTGGACCGTTGTCACTCCCTCATCAAAAGTACTTAGCTTTGCTAGAGCATCTTTTGCATAGGAAGATTCTGGATACAATCGAGCAATTTTCTCCAGATACAGTCTTGCTGCATCAAGATTTCTCTTCTTTTCAAAATATTGCGCAGAAACCCAAAGGTCTTTAGCGTAAGCGTCTTGCATCTCAACGAGCAAGTTCTCAGCTTCGATTAATCTTGCCTCACCAGGAAAATCTTTTCGAAACCGTTTGTAATTGAGCCTTGCTTGCTCAAGAAAATC
Source organism: bacterium (assembly GCA_021847505.1). Taxonomy (GTDB): domain Bacteria; phylum Chlamydiota; class Chlamydiia; order Chlamydiales; family 2-12-FULL-49-11; genus JAJZEO01. The sequence continues at coordinate 14,947 of JAJZEO010000053.1, read as the reverse complement.
TTTATCGGGGTAATCATTGAGGCTATGATCGTGATACATTTTTGCAATGGCCAAATAGCTTTCTGGAGCCAATGGATGCTTAGGAAAACGTCTAGTGATAGAGCGATAGGTGTCGATGGCTTCTTTTGTTTTTCTGTCAGCGCTTTGCATCACAGCCTTTCTAAACATGGCTCTTGCAGCAACTTCGTGATTGGGTAGTGTTTTGATAACCTCTTCATAGAGAAGAAATGCGTCATCCCAAGCGCTCACCCATTTGGGGAGTGCCTCTACTCCAAACATGTGCCTTCCAGATCCTGTTTCAAACTCTTCCGCAATACGGTATTTGTACTCAACGGCCTGCTCAAAGTATTCGGGAGTCGCGTATTTTTCTAAGAATGTCGAGAAATACGTGTTGGCTAGATCGTAGTCCTTCAGTTGAAAATAGGCCACTCCGATAGTATAAGTCGTCTCTGCAGCAAAAGGTGAGTGAGGAGCCACAGCCAAAATAGCCTTTCCTGCCTCAATAACAAGTTTGTATTCTTTCTTTTGCATAGCATGTTGCAAAGAAGAATAATGTTCTTGGACTGGAGTCTCTTGTTTCTCCTTGGCGCGCAAAAGCGGTGCCGATGTGGCCACCACTGCCAAAAAAAGTATCTGGAAAAAACGGTTCATAAGGATTCTATCCAATAGTTGATTGGCTCAAAGGATACCCGTTATGTGGAAATTAAGTCAATCGTGCCAAGCAGTTCTAGTTCTTTTTTCAACTCAGGGGAGGAGTTTACTCCAAAAGCTGATTCTACCTCAACTTTGCCCAGAATTTTGTCCCCATCAAGAAAGATCAAATGGAATTGATCTTTCCCTCCATGTTCATTAAGGAGTTGCTTAATCTTCAGAATTTGACTCATTGCTAAGGTTTTTACATCGACTTTTAGGACAAATTTCTTAGATTCTTCGTTCATTTTAGCCTTCGTAGAAGCGGCTTTACCATTTCTATTCTCCGACTTTTTTGCCCTCTCAGAACTTTCAAAGACGTGACCAAGCTCCTTTTCATCTTCAGGCGAAAGAGTTGTCAGTTGCGCGAGAGTCTTACACCCTAATTTTACCCCCTCCTCCCGTTTCTCGATTTGTAATACACCCACTAATAGGGCATTTTCCTCGAGTAAACTGGCCTTTTGTTCGTAGAGTTCTGGCCATACCGGAAGTTCATACCGTTCAATTCCGTTACCAATCGTTAAAATAGCAAATTTTTTTTGATTTTTCTGGGAAATCCGAACTTGTAATGTATCAACAATGAAAGCTGCCTTAAAGACCGTCCTATCAGGCAACTGTTCAATTTCATTCAAATTTAAGCAACCCAGCCTCTCCATCAATTCTTTAAACTCATCGAGGGGATGTCCCGTTACGTAGAAACCCAGGAGCTCCTTTTCCTTATTCAAACGCTCGAGCTTGTTGTCCTCTCCTTCAGGAGGAGGAATCTCAAAAGTTTGATATATTGCCTCATCCCCTAAAGTTTGATTGGAGAATAAATCGAGTATCCCCTTTTCTTTTTCCTTCTTTTCCCTAACGAAAGAATCAAAATGCTCCAAAAGAAATAGTACTAGTTGTTTTCGGCTCCACCCTGTAAAGTCGAAAGAGCCCGCTAAAATCAAGGCCTCGATCATTTTCTTCCCTACATTAAGCAAATCAACCCGCTTTAAAAAATCTCCCAAGGATGCATAAGGGCCATTATCGCCTCTTTCCCTGATAATGATCTCGATCACCCCTTCTCCAACGCCTTTAATAGCGCATAGAGCAAAGTGAATGCCTTCCTTTGTGGCCACAAACGTAAGTTCCGATTCATTAATATGTGGTGGCAAAACCTTAATTCCCATCGATTGCCCCTCACGAATGTGCTTGGCAACCTTGGAAAGATCGGTCATATCACAGGTCATTGACGCACTAAGCCATTCCCCTGGATAATTGGCTTTCAAGTAGGCTGTAACATAACTCAAATAAGCGTAGGCTGTCGCATGAGATTTGTTGAATCCGTATGAAGCAAACTTTTCCACCTTTTCGAAAATTTTTGCAGCAAGTTCTTTGTCGATTCCTTTATTGACGGCCCCTTCGCAAAACTTCAATTTTTGACGTGCCATTTCCTCGACGTCTTTTTTTCCCATCGCTTTGCGGAGAAGATCCCCTTCACCAAGTGTGTATCCCGCCATGATTTGGGCCAGTTGCATCACCTGCTCCTGGTAGACCATGATCCCGTAGGTCTCCTTTAAGATATCCCTTAAAAGTTCATGATCATACTCTATCTTTTCTCTTCCATGCTTTCTTGCAATAAACGAAGGGATCATCTCCATCGGACCTGGTCTATAGAGGGCATTCACAGCTATGATCTCTTCAAAGCGATCAATGGAGAGCTGCTTTTCGAGCTCTTGCATGCCGGTGGACTCTAATTGAAAAACACCCATCGTCTTGCCCTGATTGAGGAGATCGAAGGTTACTTTGTCGTCCAAGGGCAAACTCACCCAATCGACATCCTTACCACACCCTTCTTTGACGGCATTCACTGTTCTTTGGATGCAAGTCAATGTCTTCAAGCCCAAAAAGTCGATCTTTAACATCCCAACCTTTTCTACAGGCTTCATCGAAAATTGAGTCACAAAAATATCGGTATCTTTTGAGGTACAAACTGGAATGTGATTAGTTAAGGATTCCCCAGAAATGATCAAACCAGCTGCGTGAATTCCTGTGTTGCGAATTGACCCCTCAACTTTTTTGGCAAAGTCGATAATCCTCTTTGTCTCTTTATCTGACTCGACCATTTGCCGTAAGTCCGCGTCTATCTCAAGAGCGGCATCGATCGTAATTTTAGGATCTTCAGGGATCAAAGCTGCAATAGCATTGACCTTTGCCAAAGGAATAGAAAGGACTCGCCCCACATCCTTAATCGCCATCTTTGCTTTCATCGTGCCAAAGGTAATGATCTGAGCTACAGAGTCGCGGCCATACTTTCTCAACGTATATTCGATCACTTCAGAACGCCTGTCCATGCAAATATCCACGTCAATATCAGGATATGAAGGTCGCTGTGGATTGATAAACCTTTCAAAGAAGAGGTTAAAGCGCAAAGGCTCTATGTCGGTCACATCAGTCAGGTAAAGAATGATCGAGCCCACTCCAGAACCCCGCCCTGGTCCCACCGGAATTTTCTGATTTTTCGCCCAGGAAATAAAGTCGTGCACAATTAACAGATAATCGCACATTCCCTTTGAGATGATCACCTCAAGCTCATACTCCAGACGATCTTCTACCACTTTTAGTGGATCTTGATCGGGATATTTTTCCCTCACCTTTTCCAGATGCGCCTCAGTATACCTTCTAGAAATATTCCTCTTACAAAGATCTCTCAGGTATTTCTCTGCAGCAGTTAACCGATCTTCAGGAGTATAACTTGTATTTTCAAGCTGTGGAGCCACAAAAACCGGATAGAATCTTTGGGTAAAATCGAAAGCAAATTGACACCGATCAGCAACTATCTGGGTATTATCAATCGCATCGGGCATATCTACAAAGAGCTGCTTCATTTGCTCGGGAGATTTAAAATAGAGCTCATGGGAATAAGTGGTCATCCTTTTGGGATTAGGAATACAAAATTTCAGATTCCCATAGGAATCCTTCTCCCAAATCTCACATGGCTCTCCAGAACTCACATTCATTAAAATTTCGTGAGCAGAAAAATCCTCCCGATCTGCATAACGTATGTCATTAGTAGCAACAAGAGGAATCGAATACCTCTGGCCCAATTCCTTTAATACCTGAGCAATCTTTTCCTGTTTGTCGGTGCTCGATTGAATTTTTTGAACGAGCCAAGTCTCAGTCTCAATCCCGTTCTCACTAAAGGCATTTTCACTCATCCGATGACGGGCAACCTCTAAAAAGAAATCCTCGCCAAAAATCTTTTGCATGAGGGCAATTTCTTTTTCAGCCTCTTCCATTTGATCTTCAGAAATCAGCGAGCCTATCTTGCCATAAAATGGACCTGACAAACAAATTAGACCTTCACGGTGCTCATTGAGGAGATTAAGGTCGATTCTAGGAAAGTAATAAAAACCCTCCAAAAAAGCCACAGAACTTAGTTTGCAAAGGTTTTGATAGCCTATCTTGTTTTTAGCAAGGATAATGCGAGGATGCCCTGCAGGTACTCCATACATTTTTTTCTTTTCACGGCAATCACCCGGGGCTACCATCATTTCACAACCAATGATTGGTCTGATACCCCCTTTGGAGCAAGCGTCGTAAAAATCAACAGCCCCATACATATTGCAAAAGTCGGTCAACGCGCATGTCTCAATTCCCCATTGCTTGCATTTGTCAACGATTGCTTTTAGTGACAAAGTTGAATCTAAAATGGAATATTGAGAGTGAACATGAAGAGGGACGTAGCCCATGATTATTCCGCATCTATAGCGTTTTGACTAATCTCATGATTTTCCACCGCGGGGGCAGCCTGTACTTTTCTTCTTTTGACTGACCAAAGAGGGATCAGGCAAAGCGTCGAAAGACACGCACAAGCTGTCAGGGCGACAATAAATGCCTCCCATCCATAATCCTGAGAAATCTTTCCGAAAGGAAATCCGGCGGCAGCCGCACCAAAATAGGCGAACCAACCGATGAATCCCGTTGCGGTCCCAGCAGCCTTCTTGTGAGACAATTCAGCTGCAGCCACTCCGATCAGCATTTGGGGGCCAAAAATGAAAAAACCCGTCAAAAACATAATTCCTGAAGCAATTGCGACCCCTCCTACAGGAGTCAACCACAAAGCGTACACCGTCAATGTGACACACAGGGCAAAAAAAGCATTGATAGGGCCCCTTCTTCCTGCAAAAAATTTATCTGAAAACCAACCCGCTGCGAGACTTCCAAAAAAACCTCCCGCCTCAAAAAAGAAAATGCATGATCCTGCAGCAATTAAAGAAAAGCCCTTCTGTTCATAGAGAAACAACTGCCCCCAGTCATTGACGGCTGTACGAACGATATAAACAAAGAAATAGGCAACACCCAAAATCCATATATACCTATTTCGAAGAACGAATTCTAAGAGAAGCTCTTTACGGGAAAGCTCACGCTCATCCTGCTCAAGCGAACCATCATTTTCTTTTTCTTTACCAAGCTCATGGCGATACTTCTCAACGGATGGCAACCCAAGTGATTGCGGGGTATCTCTTAATCGATTGATCAAGTAGAGTCCTACGGCAATACACATTAAACCAGGGATATACATGGCAACACGCCAGCCAAAAGACTGGGCAATCACAGCAACAACAAGCGGAATCAATGCCCCACCTACGTTATGAGACGTGTTCCAAACACCCCACCAGGTCCCCCTCTCTGACTGCGAATACCAATGTGTTAATAAACGAGCGCATGGAGGCCAACCCCATCCTTGAAACCAGCCATTGAGGCCCCAAAATAGCGCAAAGAAAAAAATCGAAGAGGAAAACCCAAATAAGATGTTAAATACCCCAGTCAAAATCAACCCAATCCCCATAAAATAACGAGGGTTAGAACGATCTGACATCACTCCACTGACAAACTTACTAATCCCATAAGTCATATAGAGGACGCTTCCTAAGATCCCCAAATCAGTCTTTGTGAAGCCCAAATCGATGATCATGGCAGGCATCACGAAGGTAAAACTCTTTCTAGTGAGATAAAAGAAGGCGTACCCGATATACATTGAATAAAAAATTCTTAATCGCCAATAGCGATATTCTTTTTTAATTCTGTCGGGATCTTTGATGCTTTCCTTGTATGGAGCGTGTTGCAAAAATTTAAACAGACCCAAAAGCAAGCTCCTATAAGGATATCAGTCTATTAGATGAACATATTTGCGAACATCTTACTTTCTCCCCACCTGCTTGTCAATCGATTTTTCCCGGTAATGAAAATATTTACTATCCTATGTTACTCTAAAAGTAGGATGAGCAATATTTACAACAATTCCCCTGAATTTGATAAATCGGACCCTGAAAACATCCGAATCAAGGAGATTCTTGCCGATAAAGAAACCCGGACAATCCATTTTAAACAAGTTCGATTCTTATCTGACATGCTTGCAAGGCTCCATATTCAAGAACTCCTTCAAGAATTAGTTAGTGGTTATTTAGAAAAAAAAGGGAAAAGACTTGCCCTTTCAGAGATCAACGTGGAAGCCTTAATCAAGGAATTTTCTTCAAAGTTTGAAATATTGGCTGAACACAATGAAAGTCAAAATTACAAGTTTGTACAGTCAATGTCCGACCTGTGGCATCAAATTATTCATCATATCAATCAAATGGACCTACTGATGCAACCACCGCAATATCTCGAACCTCTGAAAAGCGTGATGAAACAGATTTTTCAATATCCCCAAAACGCTGACCACTCATTTGGATACTACTTAAATGAGTATGCAGGCGCCAAGTGGCTCCCCTTTCCCTTTATGGATCTAATGAACAAACTCCATGAAGATGCCATTGTCCACGGACATAGGAGCACCCTCAGTGATTGGCGCCGCTCCTTGCTCCTAATCCTAGACTCCTTTTACGGGAAAGGCTAATCCGCTATAGTCTTTTAGATCGGACTGGCTACATATTAGCCATTTAAAGCAGCACGGGGATTTTGTTTTATCCTTTGGATATCCTCTAGAACCTTGTCCATCAAAGCTATACTTTCATCAAGAATTACCAGCATGATCTGATGAGCTTTAGCAAGAGCAAGCCATCGCAAAAAACCGCTTTGGAAGATCTCTTTTATGGAATTACCCAATTCGAGACTTTCTGACTTTCTTTTCCATTTTTCTTGAACAGATAGCTCCTCAAGAACAGGGCCGTGACTTGTCCTCATCACACCTGAGGGCACGAACTGAACTAGACTTACAACAGGCTCTACTGTGATATATGGTTTCACTGGATCGTATAATTCCTCATCATAAGACCCATCTAACATCCTTTCTATAATATCGCCGTGAAACAAATCGGAATATTCGACGGTCCGGTAAAGTTGAATATTACCTTCAAAGTAGGTGATCATGTGCAAGCCAAGCATAAAAATTTTGTGAAGAGCCTTAATAGACGATTCTAGAGCATTGATTTTCATCTTTTCCAGCTTCTCTTCCTCTTGAGAATACTGAGGAAACACTCCTTCGGATCGTCCCTGTTGGCTCCCAGTTAGAAATAAATAAGGCTCATTTAATGCCCCAATAAGCGGTAATATCTTTTCCATTTGAACGCGAAAACATTTTTGCATTTCTTCATTTGCCGTCGCTAATACATTTGCCATTTCCCCAGTATTGCCTATTAAATCAGCACATTCATCAATTTTGCTTTCATTAGGACCTGTAATTTGTGTAAATTTCTCTGCAGCTTCCCTGTAACAGCGAAGGGCATTGACAATCAGAGAAGAAGTCTCTTTGCAATCGTCCACACATTTTTTGACCATTAAATGATGATCCCTTGCAAAAGCTTCAACCTCTGCATTGCCAGAAAAGCCCCAAGTTCCGCAAAAGGCAATTTTAAACACTCCAGACAGTTGCTTAGGATACCCCTCTATCATTCGAAAATGGCAGCTAAAAACCTCGCTAATCGAGTTAACCCTTTCACTATCATCCAGATATTCACCTAATAAAGAGGACACCCCTTCTAAAGAGGTAATCGGTTGAAAATAAATAGGAGTCAAGTCCATGGAAATCCTCATATTTCATAATTAATTCATAACGTTATAGCAAATAACTAATTTGAAATCAAAATAAAACAACCATTTTTAAGCTCTAAATCCTCTATAATCGTTTATAGCCCCTCTGACCCCTCCCCCAGCCAATTAGGGATATATATTGACAGCTAGATAAAGTTGGAGTATCCTTCGTCCATGAAATTTTCTCGGGCAAAGGGATGTTACGACATCTACGAAGGGGCAGATGAGCCCTGGAAAGAGCCTTCCCTCTGGGTGGCAGCTGAAAATGCGGCAAGGCGTGTCGCTCGCGCCTATGGATTAAGTGAGATTCGCACTCCTGTTTTCGAATATACTGATGTATTTTTACGCAGTGTCGGCGAAACTAGCGACATTGTCTCGAAAGAAATGTATACTTTTGAGGACAAGGGGGGGCGTTCTCTCACGTTACGGCCTGAGATCACCGCTCCTGTCATCCGCGCATACATCGAAAATTCCCTTTTTCAAAAGGGTAGCAACCGGCTTTACTATTTTGGTCCCTGCTGGCGCTATGATAGAGCGCAAAAAGGACGTTACCGTCAGTTCTCTCAATTCGGCATTGAAATCCTGGGTGTTGACGACATCTCGGCGGACATTGAAACAATTGCAGGATTACTCGAGTTTTATCGTGTATTGGGCTTAAAAAATACCACCTTGCTCATCAATTCGATCGGAAATATGGAAGTCAGGGCAAAATTTGTTCAAGTTTTAAAGGATCATTTCGCCCCTGTAAAGGACAAACTTTCTGAAGACAGCCAAAGACGTTTAGGGGAAAACCCCTTGCGCATACTCGATTCCAAAGATGAGAAAGATATTGAACTATGCAAACAAGCCCCCACGATCTTCGACTTTCTCACGCCAGAACAAAGCGACCGTTTCAGCCAACTGCAAAGCTCCCTAAAAGAGCTGGGAATCGATTATACCGTTTCCCCAAATTTAGTTAGAGGCCTTGACTACTACTGTGACACTGTTTTTGAAGTGGTAGCGCAGGATGATGCTAGAGCTCAAAGTACCATCGGAGCCGGAGGACGCTATGATGGCTTAGTCAAGGGGATGGGAGGACCTGATGTGCCAGGCGTTGGTTTTGCCACAGGAATTGAGCGAATACTGCAAAATCTATTAGCCCAAAACCCAGGGACTTCTTTTGAAGAACCTCCTGAATACTATTTTATTCCTCTTTCAGCCGAATGTAGACAAGCCTTACTTCCCTATTTGATCAAATTTAGACAAGCTGGTCTAAGATGTTTACTACATCAAGGGGGGCTTAACGTAAAAAAAGCATTCACCCAGGCAGAAAAACTCAACGCTCAAACAGCGGTTCTCCTAGGAGATGACGAACTAAAAAATAAGAAAATTAAAATCAAGAATTTGTCTACTCGGGAAGAAGTGGAATATCCAATATCCCAGTTAGATAAAATTGCATCACAATCATAGGTATCCCATGACTCGCACCAAATTGCCCGAAAAAGCTCCTAGCTCCAGGAGAACTACATTGCGCACTCACCATTTAGGGGAACTTAATTTAAGCGACATCGACTCCCACGTCAGCTTATGCGGTTGGGTTCATCGCAGACGTGATCACGGTGGCTTGATTTTTATCGATCTAAGGGATCGATATGGCATCACCCAATTAGTGTTCGATCCTAAACTCGACCAGCACTCCCATGATTTAGCTCAACTTCTCCGTTCTGAGTGGAATATTCAAGTCGAGGGACGCGTGAGAGCCCGAGGAGAAGGTCTTACCAATGAAAAATTGGCAACCGGTCAAATTGAAGTTGAAGCAACAAAGCTTAAGATCCTATCAAAATCCAAGACTCCGCCATTCTCCCTCTGCGATGACAAGATTGACGTCAACGAAGACTTGCGCTTGACCTATCGATACCTCGATATCAGACGTGGTGAAATCCTCGAAAGAATGTTAACAAGACACAAGATTGTCAAAATCATCCGCGATTTTTTTGATAGAAGAGGGTTTTGTGAGGTTGAGACCCCCATCTTGACTAAGTCGACACCGGAAGGGGCCCGAGATTACATTGTTCCTTCGAGGGTTCATGAAGGAAAGTTTTATGCCCTACCCCAATCACCACAGCTATTCAAACAACTCTTAATGATTTCAGGACTTGATCGGTATTTTCAAATTGCACGCTGCTTTAGAGACGAAGATCTCCGTGCAGACAGACAACCTGAATTCACACAGCTCGACATTGAAATGAGCTTTATCGATAAGGCCGACATTATCGATATGATCGAGGATTTAATGATTGAAATTTTTGATAAAATCCTCGGTGTTCAACTTAAGAAAGGGTTTCGCCACATGCCATATAGCGAAGCCATGGAAAAATATGGCTGTGATAAACCCGACCTTCGCTTTGGAATGGAATTTCATCGGGTCACTGATATTGCCGAAAAATCAGAGTTCTCCGTTTTCAGAGACCAGATTGCGGCAGGCGGTATAGTCAAAGCGATCTGTGTGAAAAATGGTGCTGCTTTTTCAAGAAAGGATATCGACGACTTTACCACTTTTGTCAACAAACTTGGACTTAGCGGCCTTGCTTGGATGAAAATGGGTGACGAAGGCCTTTCTTCAAGCATTGTCAAATTCTTTAGCGAGCCACTTCAAAAAGAGCTGATCAAACGCCTAGACGTAGAAGTGGGAGATCTCATTTTATTCGGAGCTGATTCTCTCGGGGTCGTCAATCAGGCTTTTGACCATTTGAGAAGACATATCGCCGATCTACAAGGACTCAAGAAGGAAGGAGATTGGAAACTCCTCTGGGTCGATGATTTCCCCCTCTTTGAAAAAGACAAAGAATCAGGGCTACCGACCAGCGTCCACCACCCCTTCACCTCGCCACTTAAGGAAGATTTTAACAAACTGCATTCCGATATTTTCAACGTCCGATCAAATGCTTACGACCTTGTCCTCAATGGCTTTGAATTGGGAGGCGGTTCAATCAGAATCCACGACTCTGAAATCCAGCGTACCATTTTTGAATTGCTCAGACTAACACCCGATGATATCACCAATCGATTTGGGTTTTTCATGGAGGCCTTGAATTACGGGACGCCGCCACACGGAGGGATCGCGTTTGGAATCGACCGAATTGCGATGCTGATGGCGGGTGCAAGTTCGATACGCGACGTCATCTGTTTTCCCAAGACACAGCGAGCAACTGACGCCATGATGGATTGCCCCAGCACTATATCTCATCACCAACTCGATGAGCTTCATATCCGTGTAAAAGAATCCAAACGAGGTTAGAAATTCTAAGAAAAAAGCCTTGGATATAATTCCTGAGAGCATTAAATTAGCCTATTAAAAGGAGAAAAAAATGAAAAAGTACCTAAAGCTGATCGCCCCGTCTCTCTTATTGACCTTTTCTACAGCTTTTGCTGAGGGTCCCCCACTTCAAGAGGAAGTTAAAGCCGAGAAAGTTGAACAAGATGTGGGAAAGATTTCTAAGGCGTTCGGGCACATTATCGGCCAAAACCTAGAATCACTAGGTCTAAAGTTTGATCTCAAGCAAGTCATTGCTGGGATCGAAGAGTGCATCCGAGGCGAGCCTTCCCCACTTTCTGAAACAGAGTGCATCCAAGCGATCTCTCTCATGCAGGAAAATGCGTTTCAAGCCCAGTGTGAAGAAAATCTAAAAAGGGCAGAGGAATTTCTTGCCAAGAACGCCAAGGAGAAAAATGTAGTTTCCCTAGAAGAAGGAAAGCTACAATTTATCCGATTAAAAGAAGGAACAGGCCTTGCTGTGCAAGCGCACGATTCCCCTCTCATTCGCTACACAGGCAAATTTCTTGATGGAAAGGTTTTCGGACAGTCACAAGATGATGAAGTTATTTCCCTCGATGAAACCCTCGTCGGATTTAGTAAATCGATTGTGGGCATGAAAGAAGGCGAACAAAGAAGGATTTTCATCCATCCTGATCTTGGCTACGGAAAGGCAGGATTTTTGCCACCTAATTCTCTACTCACTTTTGAAATTGAAGTGATCAAAGCTAACGCTCCGAAAGCAAGCGAAACAGCAGTTTCTTCTTCTTCGCAAGTAGGCAGCGAGAAAGATGGCTTTGGCGACCATGAAAGTGAGATTGCGGCAACTGATGCCCCTGCAAAGGCGCTACGATAAACGGTTTATTAAGGGCAGTCACCTACCTCCTCCAGTGACCGCCCTTTTCTTTTGTCCTTATGAAGCACAACTTTGATATTTACCTTTTTAACCCTGAAATTCCGCAAAATGCCGGAAATGTCGCGCGCACCTGCAGCGCTACGAACACAACGCTCTACCTCGTGAAGCCTTTGGGTTTTCATTTAAACGATCAAAAGCTCAAACGAGCAGGGCTCGATTATTGGGAAAGTCTTCAGCTAGCCTTATTGAACCGTTCTGAATTTGAGGAAAAATTGAAGGCCAACGAGAAACCTCACTACTTCTTCACGAGCAAAACCACTCGCTCTTTTTGGGATGTCGATCTTTCAGACGGGGCTAGCCTGATCTTTGGCAACGAAACAAAAGGTCTTCCTGAAGAATATTATACCCTCTGGAAGGATCATTTAGTCACAATCCCGATGTCTCCGGAGGCACGATGCCTCAATCTTTCAAATGCCGTATCGATTGCCCTCTATGAGGGGCTCAGACAATCTACATTTGCCAACTACAAACCTATATAACGAAGATTTGTAAGCGGTTCTAGGGGTAACCTAAAACTCAGGTAAATCACCGCTTTTAGATCGCATGTGGTGGTTTTTAAATGCACCTAGCGCTATTTATGCGCATCGATCATTTCTTTGATGCTCTCTTTATCTTGAAGACCGATAAAGCTGTGGACTACTTTGCCCTCTTTAAAAAAGAGCACAGTAGGAATTGAGCTGATTTTAAACGCAGAAGTGAAATCCTGAAACTCTTCATCCTCAACATTGACCTTAAAAATGGAGAAATCTTCATGACCTTCGGACTCAATTTGGTCAAGTATCGGAGACAACCTTTTGCAAGGACCACACCAATCTGCGTAAAAATCGATAACCGTCAGTTTTTTTTGGGCGATTTTTGCCTTTAATTCAGTAAGGGCGATTTGCTGTACACTCATATTGCCTCCATTGAGAATATAAGAGGATGTTAGCACAATGAATGTTTAATTTCCAGCCTATCCATACGCTTTATTAACAGCTGCCTCTAAGTCAGCTTTCGCAATCTCGCCACTTAGCTGCTGAACGACCTCTCCATGCGAAATTAGGAGTACCGTAGGGAGGGCTCCAATCTTGACCTCCGGCGGTAGTTCTTGACCGTCGATTGAGTACTTAAAAAATCCAACTTTTCCAGAAAATTCATCGGCTACATTACTAAATGTTGGATCGAAATTCGGGCAAAGGTCACAATTAACTAATGAATAGAAGTAAACAGCCGCAGGTTTATCACTTTTTACCAATTCTGTATATTGCTCAGCATTAATTTCAGTAGGTTGCATAAATTAACGTTCTCCTTTGAACTGTTCAATGGCCCCTTTAAAGGCATTCTTTTCCTGAACACCTACAAATTCCTTAAGGAGAGCCCCATTCTTAAAAACACGAATTGTCGGAATTCCTTGAATTTTTGGCCCTTCAACAGGCCCTTGATCGACATTGTATTTATAAAATCCTACCCCTTCGACCAACTCATTAGCCACTGCCTCGAAAGTGGGATCGAAATGGTTACAAGGACCACACCACTTAGCATATAGCCAGACAACTGAAACCGCATTCTCGCCGCTGATTTTTTTGTATGAATTTGGATCAATTTCTACGACTGCCATATTTTCCTCTTTTTTATTTTTTATTTTAACATGGTGGCGGATTTATAATATCTTCTTGACATTGGGCCGTTTGCGTATAATCGATTCCTATATTATACTTTATCCTGAAAAACTATAATTATTGAGGGTTTATGGACGTTCAAAATAATTCATTGACTAGCAATCTAGAGTGGTACCTCGGGATGAGCTCTGAGCAAGAGTATAAGGATGAGGACTCAACGAGCAGCACATTGCGTATAGTCTTCCTATTTTACGGTCGTGATCCCTCTGATCGCTTTAGCCGCCCTGGCTACAACCAAAATTGGCCTCTATTTTGAAGAAATTTGTTGCAAGTCTGAGGGATCCCAAAGTGAAACCGATAAGAAGACCGATAAAATAGCCTCCAAAGTCGTAAAAAAAGAAAAGCCCCCTCAAAAAACAGCAGAAGAGCTTGCCGAAGAACGAAGAATTCAAGACGTAAGAGCAACTGAACGCCTTAAAATTCAAAGGATCGAAAGAGCAAAACAAACCCTTATTGATCATTTCGTACAGTCACAGCCTGACGGCGGTTTAGCACCCAAAGAACACCCTGGACCCTTGACCGAAGAAATCGTTACTGCCTTAAGAAAGGCCTCTAATCAACTTCCCCATAAAGAAATGAAACTTCACCATCAACCGTGGGGCCGCTATGGTTTCCCCTACAGATTCGGGGAAATTAAGGGAAAAGCTGAATTGATCCCCCTCAACTGGGAAGAGGGCTATGTTCTTCTGCAATTCCTTAGAGAGCACCCTGATGGTCGTGATCTTCCGCAATTTCCCATCAAAGATCCCATTGATGGTCAATATTTCGTTCCAGACCTTTCTGGACTTGTAGAGCATCGCGGAGCAAGCTCAGGAAGTGCCTCTATGAGTGACCATTTTCATAATCTTCTTCGGGAGGCATCGATGGCTCGACCTACGGAACGCACAAGTAACTTGGCTTTCCGTACTCTGGAGATGCTCGCTGTTCAGTACAAAGAGTCCGTCAAGGATTACTTAGGCACAACCAGCTTTACCAGATTACAACAACTTATCCCTGCTTATGCTGACTAGAAAAGTCCTTTCTTAGTTCTAGGATTCGGTCCTTGAGGTCGTTCATAATGGCGGCTTCGGCTTCCCGCCTACTTTCAAACTTCTCCTCATAATCCTTCCAATGAAGGGGCTTTCCAAACACTACGGAAATCCTCCCCCAAGGCTTGGGACATATCCGTCCCTTTCTCCAAGCTTCAAAAGCTCCATGAATGTAAGTGGGGACAATACAACAACCTGTGAGGGCAGCAAGAACCCCCACCCCCCTCTTAAAAGGAAGTAACTGATCATCATGACTTCTCCCTCCTTCGGGAAAGATCAAGACGTGCCTTCCTTCTTTGAGAAGAGAAACTACCGTCCTAAGTACACTAGCATCTGTCACTTGACTGGAGACAGGGTG
>JAJZEO010000102.1 GCA_021847505.1 bacterium | reverse complement strand
ACTCGAACCTGTGACCTTTGGGTTATGAGCCCAACGAGCTTCCAACTGCTCCACCCCGCGATAAGTTTTGTGGTGAGCATACCACAAGTCTCTCTTTTACTACAACTTTTTTATAATTTCCCAGGATCTTTCCGTAGCGCCAGCCACTTCGCGGATTAGGGGCTCAATCCCCTCTTCGGGACTAGCTTGAGTCAAGTACTTTTCTAGAGTTTCTTTGAGCTGTCCAAGCTCGACTTGTTTGCCCACATTATGTTTCTTGAAAACATCAACAAGCGGCTCTTGGTTAAACATGTAGGGTCCATAAACTACGGGAACGCCGTGCCGAGCTGGTTCAAAAATATTATGTCCACCGACATGTTTGACAAAGCTGCCTCCAACAATGGCGGCATTCGAGACTTTAAAGCATTCGTCGAGCACCCCCATCATGTCTACAAGGACTACCCTCTCATCCCCTTTTCCAGGTTCATTGATCTTGCGGTAAGATACGCCTTTGCTTTGGAGAAGCTGGGCTACTTTCTCGAATCGTTCGGGGTGTCTAGGTGCGATAAAGAGGCAGACGGAATGGTTCATTGTCTGCAGCGCTTCAAGGATCATTTCCTCTTCCCCTTCATGTGTCGATGCAACTGTCACAATGCGCTTTCCTTGTGGAAAGCAAAGATCCAATCTTGGTTTTTTTGGATTTGTAGCATCAAATTTGATATTGCCTGTCACACGAACTCTTTCGGGAGAGACCCCAAGGTTCTCAAAGCGTTCTTTGTACTCTTCTGATTGTAGGCAAAGGATGTCAAATTTGTTGAAGAGGGACTTTGCGTAGCGGGGCCAGAGTTGGTAGCGGCGGTATGAACGCTCCGATATGCGACCATTGATGAGGGCAATTTTGGTCCCGTGAGCTTTGAGCTGGGTCAAAAGATTGGGCCAGTAATCATTTTCAACAAGGATGAAGAGGTCAGGGTCGATCTTCTTTGCAAGCTTGCGAGCACGCCAAGAAAAGTCAATGGGAAGGTAGAATGAGTGATCAAAAACATCTTTTCGTTTTAGGGACTCTTCATGGCCAGTGGCAGTGATGGAGCTTTTTATGATCTCGACGTCGGGAAGTTCATTTTTAACCATCTGCGCAAAGGGTTCGATCGCTTTGGTCTCACCTAGAGAAACAGCGTGGATCCATATGCGGATCTTGCCTTGTTTTCGTGGAGGGATTTTGGGGTCTTTAAAACCTAAGCTTGCCCACAGATCGTTCTTGAATTCCCTCTTCGTAAGGAAAATAAAAGAGACTTTAATGAGATTAACCATCATCAAAGTCAGGAGCGCAAAATTAACAAAAACCCTCATCTGACCACCAAGTTTAAAATTTTGTCAGGAACGTATATTTCTTTTATGATTTCCCCTTCAAGGTATTTCTTCACAACTCGATCGTTTTTGGCAAACGCAACCACTTCGGCTTGAGTAGCACCTTTCTTAAAGACCGATTTTCCTCGGAGCTTTCCATTCACTTGTACAACAATTGTGACTTCATCATCTTCGAGATAAGTTTCGTCGTAAGTAGGGAATGGCACGTAGGTAATAGTTTTTTCCTTTCCCCCTAAGATTTGCCAGCATTCTTCACCAAAGTGGGGGGCGAAGGGGTAAATTAATTGGGTCAATTTTTTCAGTGCACTTCTCGGATAATGCTCAAGGGTGGAAAAGTCATTGATGAACTCCATCATTTTGGCGATTGCCGTGTTGAAGGAAAGCTTATCAAGGTCTTCATCTACCCCTTTAATGAGGCGGTTGATCAATTTTTTGGCCTGTGGACTTTCTTCTTGATCGACGACTTTATCTTGGTCAGTGATCATTTCGAAGACTCGATTTAAGAAGCGCTTTGTTCCATTCACCGCATCAGTTTGCCAGAGCTTTTCTTTATCAAAAGGGGTCATGAAGAGTTCATACATGCGGAGAGCATCAGCTCCATATTCTGCAATCATTTCGTCGGGAGAGACGCCATTGAGCTTTGATTTGGACATCTTCTCAACTAGAGGTGTGATTTTTTCATGAGTGCCTTTCAGCTTGAAGTGGATCTCATCGATTTTTTCGACATCTTGCTCTTGCACATAGCCGCCGTTTTCCCTTTTGTAGGAACGGGCTGTGACGAGGCCTTGATTGCACATTGTTTTAAAGGGTTCATTTGTTGAAACTAGCCCCATGTCGTAAAAAACTTTGTGCCAAAATCTTGCATACAAAAGGTGGAGCACTGCATGTTCAACTCCGCCAATGTATATATCAACCGGCATCCAATATTTTTCTTTTTCGGGGTCAAAGGCGGCATGTTCGTTATGGGGATCACAGAAGCGCAGGTAGTACCAGCAAGAACCAGCCCATTGGGGCATGGTATTAGTTTCACGAAGGGCTTTCTTTCCGGTTTTTGGATCTATGATCTCGACCCAGGAGCGTTCCTTAGCCAAGGGAGAGTTTCCATCGGGTGAGGGTTTGTAGTCTTCCATGAGTGGGGGTGTTAAAGGAAGTTCATCGAGGTCGAGAGTTCTTTGGGTTCCATCTTCAAAATGAAGGATGGGAAATGGCTCGCCCCAATACCGTTGCCTTGAAAATAGCCAATCTCTGAGCTTGTAGTTAACTTTTCTCTCCCCTGCTCCAATTGATTCTAAGTAATCAGCTACGAGGTCTTTTGCTTCCTGCATAGATTTTGCTTTTGAGAGGTCGACATGTTGATTGGTGCTGTTGATGTATCGGCCCGTTTCATCGTAGGTAAGGACCTTTTTACCTCCAAACTTGTCGACAAATTCTGAATCTCTCTCGTCGTGTGCAGGTACTCCCATGACAGCACCTGTTCCATAGGACATTAGTACGTAATCGGCAATCCAGATAGGGACTTTTTCCTGATTGATGGGGTTTATCGCATAGGCCCCGGTGAAAACTCCGGTCTTTTCTTTCGAAAGCTCTGTCCTTTCAAGGTCGCTCTTGCTTTGGCATGAATGTATGTAAGCTTCTACCTGATGTTTGTGTTCTTTAGTTGCTATTTTAACGGCAAGTGGATGTTCTGGTGAAATCACGATAAATGTGGTTCCGAATATAGTGTCATGTCTTGTGGTATAAGTAGTAATTACCCAATCGTGATGGGCGTCGACTTTGTAATGGACGTTGACACCCTCTGATTTTCCAATCCAATTTCTTTGGACTGTTTTAAGATATTCTGGCCAGTCAAGTTCGTCAAGATCGTTGAGGAGTCTTTCAGCATATTCGGTGATTTTCAAGACCCACTGCCGAAGAGGTCTTCGCTCAATGGGGTAGCCCCCTTCGACGCTTTTTCCATCCTCAACCTCCTCGTTAGCCAAAACCGTTCCTAGTGCGGGACAAAAATTGACCATCAAGTCAGCCTCGTAAGCAAGCTCTTTTTCATAAAGTTTTGTAAATAGCCATTGCGTCCATTTGTAATACTTTGGATCGCTTGTCGCAAATTCTCTAGACCAGTCGTAGCTAAATCCTAGCGCTTTTAATTGCCTTCGGTAGGTTTCGATATTATTCTCTGTAGTAATCGCGGGGTGAGTGCCTGTTCGGATAGCGTATTGCTCTGCAGGTAGACCGAAACTGTCCCATCCCATGGGTTGAAGAACATTGAACCCTTTTTGTCTTTTATAGCGTGCAATGACATCGGTTCCGGTATAACCAACCACATGCCCCACATGTAGTCCGGCCCCTGATGGGTAGGGAAACATTGTCAGTACGTAATACTTAGGTTTATTCTTATCGACTTCGCACTTAAAAACCTGAGCGTCATCCCAATACGTTTGCCATTTATGTTCAATATCTTCGGGAAAATATCTTTTACCAGACATATTTCTTCACCTTATTATTGGAGTATTTTTTGTAGTTCGATTTCTTCGCGACAAAGGACTAAGCAAAGTGTCGGAATTTCTTTTAGTTGTTGCATTGTAGTTTTGTAGTATTGGCCAAAGCCTTGGCCAGGGGGATGCATGGCTAAGAAGACTAGCCCTTGTTTTGTAGAATGGCGGTTAATATCAGAGAGGTCATCCCCTTGCTTAAGAAAAATCTCAGATCTCATGCTCAAACGACATTCATCAAAGTAGTGTTCAAAATATTCGCTTTTACTCGCCCTTTCTACTTCCGAGTCAACGAGGCATTTCAAGGTGATGGTTGCCTTTCTCCAACTCTTCGATTTTGTTAATAGATGAGCTAAAATGATCATCAGCTCGAAGCTTTTCTTTTCAGAGGGGGTATACCAAATATCAATCTCAAATCGGCATAGGTCTTCTTGGAACAAATCCCCTCGAACAATTAAAACATTGCGCTTTGCCTCAGAGGAGACTTCAATGAGTTTAATGTAACTTTCGAAATGATCTTCACGGACCGATTCTCCAAGAACCACGGTATTGGGAGAAAGGGGGCGAAACCCAAAATTGGTAATGATGTTCTTTAATCCCTCAATTAGACTGTCAGCAATAGTCACTTCAACGAGCGCTTCCATCTTCCGCTTTTGTAAGTTTGCCCGAATCACTTTTTCCCATTTTTCTACTTCATCGATTTGGGCGTGATCCTTTTTGAGGACTGAAGCTAGCGTAATAAAGCCCTGTCTGTTAGAGATTTGATCGGCAAATACCAAAAGAGGTGTCTTTAGGCAGGCGCTTTCAGATAAAACAAGAAAATTAGGCCTCCAATAACGGTGTGATTTTTTCGAATTGAGAAGGCGATAAATCGTAAAACGGCTAAGTGAAAAAAGGATGGCTTGTCTTAGATCGTCCCATTTAGAAACCACCTTTCCCCTTCTCACTAAAATAGTCACGAAAGCAACTAATGCACAGGCGAAAAAGGCTTCCCCTGCGTCCATCATGAACATGACAAAGAAACATAGCGCCGCCCCGATAATCGAACTTAAAGGTGATATTCTAACCGAGGGACGCCAACTGGGGCTGCCAATCAAATATTCGATGGCCACAGAAAGGTTGAGTAGACCATAGACTAGGAGTATGACTTTAGTCAAAAGAGGGACAATGGCACTCATTGAACCCATGAACAATCCTAAAGCAACTAAGACAGCAGTGACTAAGGTCGAAAGACGAAAATTTTTGAAAATGGAAGGTAGAAGACCGTCTGCCGACATTGCAGTCAATGTGGCGGGAGCCGTCAACAAACATCCCATTGCTGAAAAAAGAGTCGCGGCCCAAAGTCCCACCAAGGCAATCGGGCCTAGTGGTGAAAGAGATTGCAAAATCTGGGAATCGCCTACAAGTGCTTCATGGGGAACATTGACCCACAAGATCAAGGCCATGGATAAATAAAAGCCAAAGCCGGTTATTGTTGCGGATAAACTCCCTACGATGAGCGAAAATCTAGCCCGCTTTAATTCTCCTGACATAGCGGTGCCACTTTCAATTCCAATTAGGGCTGGATAAATTAAGGCAAAAGTATTCCAAAAGCCTTGAGGAATCAAGGTGTGGTTAAAGGGGTGGTTCAGTGAAAGAGGTTGAGCTCCCTGATAGGGTCCTATTAAAAAGAGAACTATGGTGATTGCAATCGCTACAAAGACTATTGTTTGCAATTTAAGGGTAAATTTTTTTGATGCATATGCCAAAAGGGTTACTGAGGCAAGGATCCCCCACCAAAGGATCCATTTTTCTATTTGTGGGATAAAGGGGTGAATTGAGGCCGAAAGTCCTAGAATACAGAGCGAGGCGGCTATTGTATGAGCGATATAAAGAGCAGCCCCAACTGCAGCCCCAAGTTCATAACCAAATGAACGTGAAAGCATGTAATACATTCCTCCCCGACCCACTGGAATGTTTGAAGCAACCGAGGTAACTGAAAGAGCGGTTATGTAGGTAATCACAAGAGCTAGTATAAGCGACAAAAGAAGAGAGGAAAGTCCATTTACGGAGAGGATCGTCCCTAAATTTAGAAACAATAAGGCGCCCACCATTGTAATAAAACTAGGGAGAAAGACACCGGTAAAAGTGCCAAGGCCTTCCTTCTTTTCTTCT
>JAJZEO010000133.1 GCA_021847505.1 bacterium | reverse complement strand
ATGCCAAAAGATGTCAATCGTGCTGAATGAAAAAGGCCGATTGACATGCTTTGCGGCGGCGATCGCGGAGGTTGTCTAAGGAATTTACAGTGTGATTAATATGCTATTTAGTCAGTTTAAAAAACTGATATTTGTTGGAGAAAATCTATGACAAAGAAAGATAAAAAGAATTGCCCTTGCGGGGGAAAAGGCAAATGCACTTGCAAACATGAAGATGCTAAGCATGACATGACACATTGCCCACATCATAAAAAAATGATGAAAGATCATATGGAAAATTGTCCTGATTGCAAAGCTAAAGACAAAAAAGCCGCAAAAAAGTGTCCCAAGTGCCAAGCTAAAAAACACCACAAAAAACAGCAACAGTAACAGGAACGAGAAGAAGAGGTCTAATCACTAGTGGTTAGGAAATCCAAAGACCTCTGAGAGAGAATTGATGAGGTCTGTGGCCGTTATTGAGGGGCAAGAATTGTGCTGAGCCGCTTTGTCGCCCGCTAGGGCGTGCAATGTGGCTCCAAGAATTGCCCCTCCCCTTATCTCCATCCCCTGGGCTATAAGCGCGGTGATAACTCCTCCAAGCGCATCGCCTGTTCCTCCCTTCGCCATCCCCACATTTCCGTAAGGGATGACAACTTTAGGCTGATCATAAGAGATCACCGTCGTTGGCGCTCCTTTACAAACAAGGATCACCTTATTTTCATTCGCAAAAGCTTGCGCCCTCTCTAATATTTCGAGATCATCTACCTTTGCATCACATTCTAGCAAGCGGCAAAGCTCTCCACGGTGAGGAGTCAATACAGCTTTGCGATTGATTCTTTTAAAATAGAAAAGTGCATCTCCATCAATGACTAGAGGGAAATCCCCTATTTGGTAAACTTTTTCCAGACTCTTTTCCACTTCTGCAGTTCTTTCCAATCCTGGCCCTACAAGCATGGCTTTGATTCTGGGAGCTTCCTCTTCAATAGCATCAAATGAAAATGGATTTCGAATGATTTCAGGAGCCATGCTGGTCAACAAAGTTTCAACCCCAGCAAAATGGTAAAGTCTAATCAACCCTGCTCCCGAGCGAAGGGCTGCGTGCGCCGCTAAAATGGCCGCTCCCGGGTACTTCTTCGAACCAGCGAAGATCGCTGCTTGTCCGACGGTATACTTATTGGCTGTCCTTTTATGGCGCGGAAAATTGTGCTCAATGATCTCTGGATTGACCAGATAAGCAAATGGCTCCATTGCATCGATATACTTTTGAGACATCCCAAAATCCACTGAAGCGATTTGTCCCACATGCTCATAGCCTTGATTATAGAGGTGCCCAACTTTCAAGGTCCCTAATGTGACCGTCTCATCGGCAAAAATAGCAGAACCATCGACAATTCCAGTATCTCCGCTAACACCTGAGGGAATATCGATCGAGATGACTGCATGACCAGAATTATTGACCCTATCGATCACTTCAGCCATCTTCCCTTCGATCTTTCCCTTGAATCCCGTACCAAAAAGGCCATCGATGAAGAGACTTTTTGCGGGAATTTCAAATCGGTCGACCTCACCACCGGTGAGAATCTTTCCCCCTGCCTTTTTAAAAACACGTGCATTTTCCTGACACAGCGAAGAAGAACTAGAGAGTTCTGAAAGTTGAAGCGCCGTCACTTCAAATTCTGCCTCTAACAGTAGCGTTCCTACAGAATAGGCATCGCCTGATTTGTTTCCCTTTCCACAAAGAACAACAAGGTGCTGACCAAATCCCCCCTTATGAATGAAATCCATAACGACGGAAAAAATCCCCTGAGCTGCCCGCTCCATGTATTCAGCACCGGTGGCATCTCCCTCTTCAATGGCCCGCTTCTCGGTTGCCGCCATCGCTGAAGCAGTGACGATCTTTTGCCCTTCATTAGGAACGGGACGGGGTTGGTTCTGCACTTATCTGGCCTTTGACTAGAATCTCTTGGATCACTTGTCTTGGATCTTTCCCTTCGTATATCACTTCATATACACCATAAGCAATAGGGATTTCTAGATCGAACATTTTCCCCAACTTATGGACTGAAGCTACGGTATATTCACCCTCAACGACCATTTTAATCTGATCCTTTGCCTCTTTGGTTGAAAGGCCCTTGCCTAGGAGAGCACCGAACGTAAAATTGCGGCTTAAATTCGACATTCCCGTAACGATCAAATCACCAATCCCCGCTAAGCCATCGCAAGTCTCTTCTCGCGCCCCCTTGATCTTTGCGATTTTCTTCATTTCTTCCAATCCGCGTGTGATGATCAGCGCTTTTGTATTGTGACCAAACCCAAGACCATCGGCAATTCCTGATGCAATCGCAATCACATTCTTAAATGCCCCACCCAAGGAAACCCCACGAATGTCATCTGAAATGTAGATTTGGAAATTCTCTGACTCGAACAAATCTTTAATCAGAAGCGCGATTTCTTCATTCATGCTCGCTCCAACGGCCGCAGTCGGATGATCCTTCATCACCTCATTAGCCAGTGTGGGACCACTCATATACCCCAAGTGCTCCACGCCACCAAATACATCTTCTGCCACTTCGACAAGTAATTTCCCACTCTCCTGCTCGATCCCTTTTGAAGTCAAAATGAAAGGCTTATCCCCCAACCCTGCAATTTTTATCTGCTTACATACAGGACGAAAACCCTTTGCGGTAACACATTCGACGATGACATCGACATCTTTAAAATCGGCAAGTTCCGTCGTGTATTGGATAGAAGGATCTACAGCAAACTCAGCAAATCTAGGGTGGCGATGATTCTTTCTCAATGCATCAATCACATCTTGCTCTATAGACCATACCAAAACATCATGCCCATTTCTTGAAATCATATCCGCAAGGGTAATCCCCCATGCTCCACTTCCGCAAAAACCTACTTTTGCCATGTCCAGCCTCTCCTTTTTAGGACAAATTATACAAGTTTTCTTCAGCGAGCGCAATATCGCTTTGTTCTTTAATCGGGCAAAAATGGCTTTTTCGGTCACAAATGACCACTTTTGGTGAATCGGCGACTCCAAATGCATCAAAGATATATTTTTCTTGATAGACTCTCCCCCCACGGACTACGCTATGCCAAGGAAGCTCTATCTCACCTGCTCTCAAGAAAAAATTGATATTTGCCGAGAAAACTCCCGAATATCCCAATAGATACTTTAGCCGCATCTCTTCACTCAATTCGGAATACTCAACGATCTTAAGTCGACCACCCTCTTCGATGATCGAACCCATTTTTTCTAAAGGCGAAGTTTTCATTACCCCGCAAACCGCAAGATCTCCTTGCAAAAGCCCAGGAATAAGAGGATCTGCAAGAGGATTATCGATCGGTACTACGGAAATTCTTTCAATCCCTTGGTCGATCCACATCTTAAACAGTGGCGATGCACAGAGAGAGCTGTAGAGAGTCCCATTGCCTAAGGGAAACTCTTCCCCTCCCATTTCTTGCAAAAAGAGCGCCCGATCTTTTACATAAGCTTGGATCGGATCGTGCGTCGCCCGTGAGGTGTAGACGATCACGTCCTCCCCACTCTTTTGCAAAAGATGGTCGATCAATGGCTTTCCCCCCACAGGAACAAGAGCCTTCACCCCAAGACCCAACCTGCGCCCCATCCCTGCTGCCAAAATCACTGTTCCGATTTTTTTCATAATTTCAAAGACTATATTACAGGCTAAATTGTATCCTAGCAACTATGAAAGGAAAACGGATATTAGGCGTCGATCCTGGAACCAATACGACAGGTTTTGGAATCATTGAAGTCGTTGGCCGGAATTATATTTTAGTTGAATACGGGGTGATTCAGCCAAAATCGACCCAAACACTCGTGCAAAAATACGTCCATATTTTCGATGAAATCTCCCTGCTCGTCAATCGAACCAAGCCCGATGCACTCAGCGTTGAAACACAATTTGTTCACAAAAACGTTCAAACGGCCATCAAACTTGGAATGGCACGGGGTGCCATCATCGTTGCCGCCGCCAAACAAGGCGTTGAAGTCTTTGAATATAGCCCCATGGAAGCAAAACGCGCTGTGACCGGCAACGGGCGCAGCAGTAAACCACAAGTTTCGCATATGGTAAAGCTCCTCCTCTCCCTCCCCTCTCTTCCCACCCCCGAAGATGC
Organism: bacterium; assembly: GCA_021847505.1. Lineage (GTDB taxonomy): Bacteria > Chlamydiota > Chlamydiia > Chlamydiales > 2-12-FULL-49-11 > JAJZEO01. Next base: position 18,648 of record JAJZEO010000133.1, on the reverse strand, counting down.
ATCGGATGCTCTATCCATTGCTATTGCCCATGCAAACCAAAGGAAACGTTTATGATTTACGAGACAATCGGAGGAAAGGTCACTTTTTCCTCTCTTGAATACGTAGTACTTGAAACAGGGGGAATTGGTTACAAGATCTTCGTCCCCTTAAACCTTTCCACAAAAGGACTAAAACTCGGGGAATCCATAACTCTCTTCATTTCCCATGTGGTTCGTGAAGATTCCCAAAAATTATTCGGATTTTCTACTAGAGAAGAACGCAATTTTTTCGAAAAACTCTGCACCATCTCCGGAGTTGGCCCAAAAACAGCTCTTGCAATGATCGGTCACATGGAAAATTCGCAGTTAAAATCGGCCATTCAAATGGGAAATGCTTCCCTTTTGTCCAAAATTCCCGGAATTGGGAAAAAGACGGCCGAGCGAATCATCGTCGATCTCGGAGATACTATGCACAAATGGCGTTTGGAACAAAGTGCTCAAGGGGAGTCCATATCTTCTGATGTAGCCCTCGATGCTCTACAAACCCTGATCAATTTGGGCTACAACCGTGCTCAAGCTCAAAAGGCCGTGACGAAGGTGCTTGAAACTACCGAAGGCAAAGACCCACCCTTGTCGAACGTCATCGCTCTTGCCCTCAAGAACATCTAGATCCTAAAAAAGTGGGGTAACAGCATAGCCATTACCCCAATTGGGCAAATTATAATTCTTCTGTATCTGCAAAAGAAGAACTCAGACCTGTTAAGGTTTTAAAGAGAATAGCCCCGTTGAAAGAGCCCCAGCCTGATGCGTTATCATACCCAGGCTCAGCATTATAGAATAAATTATTGCCTTTTGTCACATCATGGAAGTTGGTTTTTCCCGCAGCACCTCTACCGATGGGGTAAAATGTAGGATTGGCAAATCCTAATACTGCTTGGTTATTTGCAACTCGCGCTTCATTTACAAGTGCTGTAAAAGCCGCCCAAAGGGGGGCTGCACAACTAGTTCCGCCATAAATCGTCCACTGTCCGTTGTAGTAGATTGCATACCCCGAATTCGGATCTGCATTCAGCGTAACGTCAGGCACATTTCGATGCGATTTTGAAAAGGTGTTATGCACAGGGGCTTGCCAATTAGGCATCGGCCAGACAACACTTACACCTCCGCCACCTGCTCCATTTCCTAGACCATTATTCCAAACCACCTCACCTTGATATGTTCCAGTCTGCGAATTAACGGTAAGTCTAGTACCTCCTACAGCAGTCACGTAAGGCTGTGAGGCCGGATCATCTACAACCCGCTGCTTGACGGGATTTTCTTGGTAATCATCATAAGCACCGCTATCTCCCGCTGCTGCATACATTGTTTGACCATGCGCCGCCATCTGGAGAAAAATTGCATGTTCTGCATTCAGCTGCTGTGTACTCGATAAAACTTCTCCCATTCCCCAGGAAGTGCTTACCTGTTTAGCAATATTGTCAGTAGCGATGCGGTTATATGTAGCCAAAACCCCTTGATCTGAATTGGGGCCTTCATAGACATAGATCTGGCTTTCTGGCGCCAATGCTAGCGCAAGCTCAATATCCAAAGTCACTTCAGGGTCAATTCCGCTGCCTGAACCACCATTCACCAGTATATTTTTCAGTTGTGGTGTAGGCAAATTAAATTGTTGAGCATACTCATTGATATCACTTGTCGAATAAGATCCGAGTTCAAATAGGGCAATAATTTGACCAGAACCATTTTGTGATACTCCTTCCAAATTATAAGCCTTTAGTAGATCACCAGGTGCAAAACCTCCATTAGGACCAGAAGGAAAAGCATTTGGAGAACTTACATTGAGGGCATGTTGATCATTCTCTACTCTCCTTGCTCGGTGATATGATCTTCTTACTCCATGATTGTCCAAGCCCACAATTCCGCTAATGATCGAAGTCATCGATGCAGAAACTTCCGGATCTTGATCGGGAGCATAAAATTTTCTCCCATCCACCCTTTGGTAGTGGTGAAGGGCTAGATTAAATGCATTTTCAACATCAGCCGATTTAGCTTTAACATGGAGTAATGTACGATTAGAATGGGTTCCGGTAACAGTGAAGCCCAAATCTTGTGCATATTCAATGACCGCATTGTAATCGTCCTCAGTAGGGGCAAATCTTTCGTTAAATTCCTCCGAAGTCAGATACTTCCCAAAATATTCCTGATCATTCGGATCATGGATACGACGCACGAGATCCTTTAACACCTCTTGATTGCGAAGTGGCAAAGTAAAAGATACAGGCACATCGACTGTAGAGTCTAGATGTTCTAAGAAAATCGCATTGCTTAATGCGTGAAAAGGAACATGCCCAGAAAGCCTTACTGAAGTTTGCTCTGGAGCATTCGCTGATGCAATGGCTAAGTTTAGAGCGAGGGGCATTGCAAAAAGGGCAACACTTTTAAAATTACGACGTCTACTCATCAAATTTCCTCTACTTGTGGTTTAGTGAAAACTTGAGAGGAATTATTTGTCTATTAATCAATTTTTTACAATATCTTTTTCATTTGCTAGAGTTCTGAGCAACTTAGCCCCGTTAAAAGAACCCCATCCAGACGCGTTATCATAGCCTACTTTCGCTTTATAAACTAAGTTGTTCCCTTTTGTTATACCATGGAAATTAACTTTGTAGCTTGCACCCTTACCTATGGCATAAACAACGGGATTTAAAAATCCCACCGGTTTCATCCCCTTTTCTTCTCGCGCTTGATTGACCCTTACTATAAAAGCCGCCCAAGAAGGCGCTGCACAACTAGTTCCACCCACAGCGGTCCACTGCCCGTCAAAAAAATTCGCATATCCTGTATTTGGATCAGCATTCAAGGAGACATCAGGAGTATTTCGATGCGTTTTTGAATCGGTGGTATCTACTTTAGCTTGGTAATTAGGCATCGGCCAAACTTGACTTATCCCACCTCCACTAGCTCCAAAAGGACCATCATTCCATACCACCTCACTTTTATAGGTGCCTGTCTTCGCATTTACAGTCAATTTGCTTCCCCCCACGCAAGTTACATAAGACTGTGAACCAGGATCATCGACCACGTGAGCTCTTGAGTGATCCACTTCATAATCATCAAAAGCGCCATTATCCCCTGCAGCAGCAAACATACTCTGCCCCTACGTTGCCATCTGTAGAAAAATAGCATACTCAGCTTTAAGAACGTGAGGAGCTATTAAATTTTCGCCCATTCCCCATGAAGTGCTTACCTGCTTGGCAAGATTATCTGTTGCTATTCGGTTGTATGTAGCTAAAGCCCCCGCATCTGAGTTAGGGCTTTCATACACATAAATCTCACTTTCAGGGGCTATCGCAAGGGCCAGCTGTATATCCAAGGTGACCTCTTGGTTGATCTCTCCCCCTGCCCCCCTTGTACCAACACATTTTTTATCTTGGGCGAGGGCAATTGAAATTTCCTTACATATCCTGCAATATCACTCTCTGCGTAAGTTGCCATTTCAAATAAGGCAATACTCTGACCAGACCCTTTTTGTGGCACACCCGTGAGATTGTAGGCCTTTAAAATGTCCTGTGGAACGAACGGAGCAGAATTCCTTCCCTCCTTTACCCGATGATAAGAACGGCGTCTCACGGAGCTATCAAAACCAGCCACTCCTTCAATAAAGGCAGCTATTCCAGCGTCAATTTCAGGGTTTCGATCAGCTGCATAAAAGTTCGACCCGTCGGTCCTTTTATATTGGGAGAATCGGACATTAAAAGCCTTTTCAGCATCTTCCTTTTTAGCCCTCACATGCAATAAAGTACGGTTGGCATGCTCTTCAGTAATCGTAAAGCCGCAACCTTTTGCATAAGCCTTAACAGCTTTATAATCCTTTTTTGATGGAGCGAATCCCTTGATGAATTCGGCTGTCGGCAGATATTCTCCATATTCGGCCTGAGCTGGATCGCTAACCTTGGCTGCAAGATCCTCAAGCCCTTTTAGATTATGGGGCGTCAAAATAAACGCTAAGTGCATTTCAGTTCCCGCGGCGAGGGGCCCCAATTTCTTAGCTTTGCTGATCGCATGATGGGGCACATGTCCCTGGAGTCTGATTTTTTTAGCCTTTTTCATTGATCCCTCATTTTTTATTTTTAATTATGAACGAAGCCACATAATTATGCATATTGGACTGATTCTAAAACGTATTGCCCTCTTTCCCTTTCTTTGCTAACCTCTCTTCCCTATGAAGCGAGATGAAACCATTGCCGCCATTTGCACCCCACCCGGAGAAGGGGGGCTCGCCGTCCTGAGGATCTCAGGAAAGGAGGCGTTTGCGATTGCCAATAAAATTTTCACTGGGGATTTGTTTTCCTACGCCTCCCACACAGCCCACTTAGGGAAGATTTTAGCCGGCGATGGAGCTATCATCGACGAGGTCCTCTTGCTCGTGATGGAAGAGGGTCGTTCCTACACAGGAGAAGCGACTGTGGAAATCATGTGCCATGGCTCTCCTTTGATTGCCCAGAAAATCTTAGCCCGTATCTTTGAAGAAGGGGGAAAACCGGCAAATCCTGGAGAGTTTACTGCAAGGGCTTTTCATCATGGATTGATCGACTTAAGCCAAGCAGAAGCTGTGCAACAACTCATCAGCGCCAAAAGTGAAGCTGCCTTGAGAGCTGCAACCGACCAACTCGAAGGACGCTTGTCGATCATCATCAAAGATCTCCAAAAATCGATCTGCGATGTGACCGCTATCATTGAAGCCTGGGTCGATTACCCTGAAGAAGGACTTGAGTTCGCCACCCAGGAAGAAATCCTCAGCATGCTCGATACAATCCTTTTCAAAGCGACCCATCTACAGCAAACCTTTCACGACGGAAAGCGACTGATGGAAGGGATTTCTGTTTGTCTCATCGGAGCTCCCAACGCAGGAAAATCCTCTCTGATGAACCGTCTCCTCGGAACAGACCGAGCGATTGTCACGAGCATTGCAGGAACCACGCGAGATCTTTTAAGTGAAGACCTTAGAATCGGCGGACACACTCTCAAACTCTTTGACACGGCCGGCATCCGAGATACCAATGAAGTGATTGAAAAAGAAGGGATCAAACGGGCACAAGCGGCCGCAAGCGAAGCTGAGATTGTCATCGTCCTCCACGACATCACCGCGCCCATGCACGAGCTCGACTATCCCCTTGACTATCCCGGCGCCATCGTCTGCTTTAATAAAACCGACCTTCCCCACGAGCCCCCACCTTTTGAAGGGATTTTACTCTCCTGTAAGACAGGAGATGGCATCGACGACCTCAAGACCGCGATCATTGCAAAAATTCAAACGTTGACGCACCGCAAAGAAGACGAAGTCATCTTGACACAAGAACGTCACTTTGCCGCCTTGACCGAAGCGATCGAAATGATCGCCCTCGCGAAACACAACTTACAATTCAATGAATCGCCGGAATTTATTGTACTCGACTTACGTGCTGCATTACGCGCTCTATCGAGCATCATTGGGATTGATATCACCGAAGAAATCTTAGGGAGCATTTTTGAAAAGTTTTGCGTAGGCAAGTAGAATTCATCATCCAAACACTTGATCAGTTGTACCCTAACCCAATGGTCCCCCTTCATCACACGGATCCTTATACATTTTTGATCGCGGTACTCCTCTCCGCCCAATCAACTGACAAGCGGGTCAACGAAACCACGCCAGCTCTCTTTGCTCTCGCCGACACCCCTCAAAAAATGACCCAACTCGATATCGCTACCATTCAACAGATCATTCGACCGATCGGCCTTTCCCAAAGAAAAGCCACAGCAATTCATCAACTCTCTCAGATCTTGGTTGAAAAATATGGGGGCCAGATCCCCCAAACAATTGCTGAGCTCGAAACGCTGCCCGGCGTCGGACATAAAACAGCAAGCGTCGTCGTAGCGCAGATCTTTCACGAACCTGCCTTTCCCGTCGACACCCATATTCACCGATGTGCCAAACGGTGGGGCCTCTCCAATGGGAAATCGGTAGTCCAAACGGAAAAGGATCTCAAGAAAGCCTTTCCCAAAACATCGTGGAACAAGCTCCATTTGCAAATCATCTACTTTGCTCGGGAATATTGCCGCGCTGTCAAACACGACCCCACCAAGTGCCCCATCTGTAACGGGCTTAAACTTTTTAAAAGAGAGACAGGATTGACAAGATCAGTGCAAGATAAGCAGGATAATTTGCAATAGTTAAAACATAAATCTTGTCTATCTTGCCCTGATCTTGTCAATCCTGTCTCTCTTTTACATCTACATATAGAGGCTACCCCGCTGTAGTGCCTAATTTGCAAGCTGCGATCTGTTGCAATATGATGTCGTGGATATCATCGTTGTAGAGAAGTCCCATGTGGGTAGATTTCACCCTTCCTTGGGGGCTTTCAGAACGTTCGGGGACAAGGTGATCAAAATCCCCGGTGATATCGAGAACTTTTTCCATCGGTGAAGGGCAAGGCCCTCCGAGAGTGATGACGAGATCTACATCATCTCTAGGTGCTGCAAACTGCCCTAGTATGCCTCCATGAGAGTGGCCGACTACGACAATTTTGGGAGGATCAAAACCACAATCTGTGTATTGTGCTTTGATTTCATCAATTCGTTTACCCACTTTTTCCGCATCTCGGCTGAAGGCAGTCATCGAATTGTCATATGACCAGGGCCAAGCGTCACCATTCAAATCGATGGTAAAAAAATTGGCCATCGTTTCCTTTTCTACCCTCTCTGCCAAAGAGATCCATGAGCCTTGGTTACAAGCAGCACCGTGAATCAAAAGGACAGCCACTTGGTCTGCTTTGACCTCAGTAGGGTTCAGTCTATGCAAAGTAAAATTTTCAACCGATACCCGTCCCCTCAAATAATGATAAACAGTCTTGAGAAACGAGATTGGCTCTAACAAAAATTCTAATAAGTAGTCCGCACATCGGGTATTGCAAAAAATAGTTTTAACAACAGTCGTTGTAACAGAGGCATATCCCTCATAGAGGGTGGTCAAACAACCAGAATTATTGCTAGAAAGAGCTTCCATCGCTAGAAATTATAACGGAACTACCCATTTTACAAAAGGTTTCTATACTCTTCTGGGTATTGGCGAGTAGGTCAGGACCGATCTGAATTCTCCCTGGCTCAAACAGGACAATTAACGTAGACCCACCAAACGAAAAATAGCCCATTTCCTCCCCTTTTTCCACCTTTTGGTTCGGAGTATAGGTATAATGGATGGCCCCCACAAACAAGGCCCCCACAGCCACACAAGTGACTAATCCTAGATTCGGCGTCTGAATGGTCACGAGTGACCGTTTATTCTGGGTCAAATAACGAATATTACGCTTTAATGCGATGGGATTAACTGAGTGAAATGTCCCCTTCATGGCGATAGGAGCGCTTGGAACCCCTTCTACCGGAAAATGGAACCGGTGATAATCGGGCGGCGCAAGGCGCGCAATGAGCACCGATCCCTCAAGATAGGTTTGAGCCAGCTTTTCATCCCCACCCAACAGCTCTAATAAAGAAAACTTTGAATCTTTAGCAATGATTTGTTTGGTCGCCTGAAAATTTTCATAGGCAAGGTAGCGGCCATCGGCAGGCATAATGACAGGGGCAGCTGCAATCGGTCTCGCTTCTTTTTTGAGCTTTCGAATAAAAAAATCATTAAATGAGTCAAAAGAATCTTTAAGAAACTCGCTTTTATCCAGCTTATGTTTGGCAATGAATGGTTCAATTTTTTGCTTTGACCTGCGAGAAGAGACAATTTTTCCCATCAATTTTGAGAAAAGGGAGGTGGAGCAGAGAGTCTTTCTCAAAAGACAAGGACGATTACCAGGGATTGTATAGAGGAGTTTAACCCCCCAACCCGCTTCAATTTTTTCTTCGATCTCACTTTTTAGATCGCGATCGTAAACTATGATTCTAGCCATAGGGCATATCCTAGAGCAGATTGATAGAAAATTTCCACGAAAAAGGGTTTTTACGTTATCATCTGGGGGATATTTATTTGAGGTCATCCATGTTTGGAATCGTGAAAAAAGTGTTTGGGACTCAACAGAGCCGCTTAGTTAAGAAGTATTTTCGCTATGTAAAACAAATTAATACTATAGAGGAAAAACTTCAGCAGCTCTCCGATCGTGAATTGAAACAGAAAACGGAACAGTTCAAAAAAAGACTTCGCGAGGGAGAATCCACCGATTCTTTGATGGTCGAGGCTTATGCAGTGGTCAAAAATGCTTGTCGGCGATTGAAAGGCTCCGCAATTAACGTTTCTGGTTGCGATAGAGAGTGGGACATGGTCCCTTACGATGTCCAGCTCGTTGGAGCTATTGCGATGCACTTTGGCGCGATTGCAGAAATGCAAACAGGTGAAGGGAAAACCCTCACAGCAGCACTACCTCTCTACCTTCATGCATTGACCGGAAAGCCGACACACCTCGTGACAGTTAACGACTACCTAGCCAAGCGCGACTGCGAATGGATTGGAACCATTTTCCGATTTTTAGGACTTCGCACTGAGAGTCTGACCAACGATGTCCCTCCACAACTTAGAAAATCGTTATACGAAGCCGACGTTCTCTACGGAACTGCCTCTGAGTTTGGCTTCGACTATTTGCGAGATAACTCCATGGCCACTTCAAAGGAAATGTTGTGCCAACGAGGTCACTACTTTGCTATTATCGACGAAGTCGATTCGATCTTGATCGATGAGGCGAGAACTCCCCTCATCATCTCGGGACCATCTGCTGAATCGAAGCAAATGTATGACCAACTCAAAGATCCTGTAGCCGACATGGTGAGATTGCAGAGAGATGAGTGTACAAGACTTGCTAATGCAGCGAAGAAGATCCTAGAAAAATTCAATCTTCTTGAAGAGAGTGTTGAAAAAGTAAAACTCTCCAAAGCGGAAGAAGAAGAAGTCGACGGTGCGATGAAAAAACTTTGGCTCGTCTCGAAAGGGACCCCGACGAACAAGATCTTGCGCCGCATTAAAGAAAACCCTGACCTAAGAGCCAGACTTGAAGAGAAAGAAACCTATTACTGGGGCGAGCAAAACAAGGAAGAGCGCGCCGAGGATTTAGCAGAGCTCTACATCATCATCGATGAGAGGAGCAGCGACTTTGAACTTACCGATAAAGGGGTCGAAAATTGGAAAGGGAATGCCGAGGAGTTCACCATGCTCGACCTCGGAGAAGGGTATGCTCTGATTGAAACCGATGAATCTCTCTCAGAGCAAGACAAAGTGAAGAAGAAGGTAGCTTTGCGCGAGGAGGATGCTCACAGAAAAGAGCGAGCTCACAATATTCGCCAATTGTTTAGAGCCCACCTTTTGATGGAAAAAGATGTCGATTACATCGTTCAAGAAGATAAGATCGTCATCATCGATGAAAACACAGGTAGACCGCAACCAGGAAGACGCTTCTCCGATGGACTTCACCAAGCCATTGAAGCAAAAGAAGGGGTCTCCATCCAAAGAGAAACCCAAACCTACGCCACCATCACCCTGCAAAACTACTTTAGACTCTACGAACGCCTCGCAGGAATGACAGGAACGGCAATGACAGAAGCGCAAGAGTTAAAAGAGATCTACAAACTCGACGTACTTGAAATCCCGACCCACAAAAAGTGTCAACGGGCCGATGCCAACGACGAAATTTATATGACCGAGCGAGAGAAATACAACGCCATACTCAAAGAAGTCGTCGATATCCACGAAAAAGGCCGTCCTATCTTGATCGGCACCGAGTCAGTCGAAGTTTCAGAAAAATTGTCTCGCATTTTAAAAAATCAAAAGCTGCCCCATACCGTCCTCAATGCGAAAAATCATGCGAAAGAAGCTGAAATTATTGCCCGCGCGGGAGAAAGAGGAGCCATCACCGTGGCGACCAACATGGCGGGTCGTGGAACAGACATTAAACTCGGAGAAGGAATCGCCCTTCTCGGTGGGCTTCATGTGATCGGCACCTCGCGTCACCAATCACGCAGAATCGACAGACAGCTCCGCGGACGTTCTGCACGTCAGGGCGACCCTGGATCGAGCAAGTTCTACGTCTCCTTTGAAGATTCCTTGATGCGCCTCTTTGCCTCGAACAAATTGACCGGTATTTTGCAAAAATTTCGCCCCCCAGAAGGGGAGCCGATCTCAGCGGGCATTTTGAACCGCTCGATTGAAACAGCACAAAAACGCGTTGAGCAGAGAAACTACATGATGCGTAAACATACACTCGAGTATGACGACGTCATGAACAAACACCGCTCCGAACTTTACGCCTACCGCAATGAAATCCTCCACGCAGACAACACACTCCCTCTAGCTCAAGAAATCTTAGAATCATTTACCTGCAGCGCCAGCGCGAGGTTCCTTTTCAATAAGTCAGAGGAAGGAGGATGGGATATCCATGGCTATGCTGCCTACCTCATGACCCACTTTCCTGTACGCTTTGAGGATCACGAATGGGCTGATGAGTCCCTTTCTGCCGAAGAGATCGAAACGAAAGCTTGCGAGAAGATTGTCACCGCCTTTAAAGCCAAAGTCCGCGCCGATGCCTCCATGATTGCCCTCATGCAAAAATTAGGCGGCAAACCCCTCAATCCGGTTGAGGTGCTCGTCGGCATCATCCGCTCTATTCTCGTCCAAGCAATCGACAAAAGGTGGCAAGATCACCTCCTTGCGATCGATCACCTCCGTACAGAGGTTTCGATGCGCAGCGTCGCCCAGAAGGACCCCCTTGTCGAATTCAAACACGAAGCGTTCTCTCTCTTCGAGCACTTTACCAAGGTGGTCAAAGAAGAGATCAGTCATGCCCTCTTCGCCTTTGCCATCATGCTCCCTGAAATTCCCGAAGTGCAACAAGCGATTTCCCAGTTCCAGATCTTGGGGACCCCGCCTGAATTGAAGGAAGCCCTCAAAGAGCTCTAAGTTTGGTGGGCTTTGAAGCCAAATTCAACCCGGGGCAATTGCAAAAAATCTTGATCTCAATCTTGATTAGGTTGAAACGAACAGCTATAAGTACCAGTACCAGCACTAGCAGGTACGGAACCAAGAATCATGGTGGTAGTGGTACAACTAGGCATAACTTCTTCCCCTTTAAACTCTACGCTTGAGCCATTAAGCGTAAGCGTAAACCATGATTTCTTAACATGGAGATCTCTACATGTGAGATTTTCATTTAGAGTCACATACGGGCCACTGCCATTATCAATCGTAACTATACCATTCGTGAATGAAAATTTTGATTTTCAAAATTTTCTATTGACTGCATAATCGGTGCATGAATTTTTTGACCGCTCTCGAACGAGAGCAACTTAGGCTTCAGCATAAACGAGAAAGAGACAAACGTGTGTGTGATCGCATCAAGGCGATTCTACTCTACGATGAGGGATGGACCCCGCAGCAAATCGCTAAAGTATTGTTGATCTCCGACCAGGCTGTTCGTGAACATGTTCACGATTACCAAACCACAAAGAAATTACACCCTGAAAGTGGTGGCTCCGAGGAGAAACTTTCCAAAGAACAGTCCGAACAACTTGAATCTCACCTACGAGAGCACACTTACCTTTATGTCAGGGATATTTCGGCGTATGTGGAGGCAACTTTTGGAGTCGTCTACACAATCCACGGATTGAGGAATTGGCTGCAAAGGCACGAGTTCTCCTACAAGAAACCTGCGGTTGTACCCGGAAAGGCTGATAAGGAACAGCAGCAGGAGTGGTTGGCTGAATACGAAAAACTGAAAGCAGGACTCTCTGAGGATGAAACTATCTGTTTTATTGATGGCGTTCACCCGACACACAATGTACAACCTGCATATGGGTGGATCAAAAAAGGGGTGCGTAAAGAGATCCCAGCAAATACGGGGCGCGCCCGCCTCAATCTCTCAGGAAGCATCGATGTAACTACGCATAACGTGGTAGTCCAAGAAGACGAGACTTTAAATGCGGAATCGACAATTCGGTTTTTCCAAAAACTTGAGGATGCTTACCCGAGTAAACGGAAAATCCATGTATTTTGCGACAATGCACCGTACTATCGAAATAAGGCGGTGAAGCAGTACCTGGAAACCTCAAAGGTATGTTTGCATTTTTTACCGCCCTACAGTCCCAACCTGAATCCAATAGAGCGGTTGTGGAAGTGGATGAAGGAGCGAGTAGTTTACAATACCTATTATGAGCACTTTGAAGATTTCAGAGGGGCAATTCTTGGTTTTTTTGCTGTATTGTCGGCGGTGACAGCAGAGTCAGTTTTAGGCCAGACATTGAGAGGTCGAGTGAGAGATAAATTTAGGCCTGTTCAGGCACCTGCGACCAACTTTTGAATTTCCTTGGGTATACTACATCATTATTTTCATTTACACAACTATAATTATTGAACAATGTGCTATTTTGGATATAAAATTTAACTGACATAATAAACCCCCCAGCTATTCTAGTAGATCTTATCAATAACTCTATATAAATCTAAAACAAGCTGATTTAGAGCGCATTGCGTCCAGTTTGTTTTTTTAGATTCCCCGAAGGGTCAATCGTGAATGTTTTGGGGGTCATCGGAAAGGGCTTGATTTTGAGCGCGCCCCAATAACTTTTGTCTTCGTCTTCATAGCAAACCAATAGCTGCTCGCCAGGATGGATCGTTCTATTGGCAATGTAGATGATCTCAGCAGGAGAAGGGTGAAGCCCGTGAGAATTTTTTGGAATTCTTAAAAGATGGGCATCGACGTTGGGCTTTGACGAATGATTGATAAAGCGGGTGAAGTTCCCCCTTTTTTCTGCATCTAAAGAAACCCAATACAGCCGGCGGGGATGAAACCTTTGTTTGCTATTCAAAAGCTCGTGCTCTTCTTTGTTAATTCTTAGATCATTAAGGGAAGAAAAGGCATAATTGGAGTCCCCTCCTTCATTTTGGGGAATCAAAGAAATGACCCCAGAATAGGGTGCGATCGTTTGCCCTCGCTTAATCGGTTTTGCCTCTGGATGCAGAAAAATCCCACGGCCTAACTCCCCTGGCAACTTCTTGCAAACCAAATAACTAGGAAGCCCCTCTTTTTCAATCAGTTTAGAAACTTGGGCGATTTCCTTTAACACTTTCTCAGAAGCACGTGGGATAGCGATCTTCTGCCGCTTAATGACATTTGCAATGACCTTATCTGTTTCTGGGCAACTTTGTTGCCGCGCTAATCGATACTTCACGTCCTGACAGTATGAAATACTACAATTAGAGGAAAGAGTTTTTCGTGAATTTAGCTCCTGCCAGCTTAGCCTTTGAAAAGTTGGCTCCTGCAAGCTTCGCTCCACTCAAGTCGGCCCCTCTCAAGTCTGCTCCGGTAAAGTCTACGCCAGAGAGGTTTGCTCCTAAAAAGCTCGCCTGGATAAAAGAAGCACCACGAAAGGCAGCCCCTCTAAGATCTTCTTCATCAAAGTGCACGCCTTCAAAGATTGCTTTATGAAATTGCGTATTTGAAAGGGTTAACTGTTTCAACACAGCTCCCTTAAAACTGGCCCCTGAAAAATTGGCCCCTGTAAGGTTTGCCCCTACAAATCGGGCACCATCAAATTTAGATCCAATAAACCATGCCCCTTGAAGGTTGGCCCCTTGATGGGTGGTCTTTGTAAAATCACTTTCAATAAAGGCGGATCCTACAAGTAGAGCGCCCGAAAAGTTAGCCCCTGACAGGTTTGCCTTCCAAAAAATTCTGCGGCTTAGATCACATTTACTCAGGTCGGCACCAGCCTTAATGTTGCTACACTTACCTTGCACAAACACTCCCCTTTGTATCTATTGTAGCTTAAAGGGGGAGATCGAACACAACTGTCTAATTTTTAAGTGTTAGACGAAAGCTTTTTCCATCCTTTATAGAGAAGAGGGAGGGAAATGAGTAGATAAATGAACCAGTAGCGGCTCTTAAACTCGAGGACCAATCTACCGTGGTCGGAGAAGAAAAAGAGGAGCCACGCGAGTGTGAAGAGGTGGCCTCCGAGTGAAAGAAGGAGAAGGGAACCAATCTGGGCCGATTCTTCTTCTTCGCTCTCTTCTGTAGTTTGGGGGGGATGTCTTTTTTGTGTGGGTGATCTTCTTGTGGTGGGCTTCTTTTGGGGTAGGGCATTAAAGTGCGCCTCTTCCTCTTCCTCACTTTGCATCGGATCGCGGAGCAGCGTTGCGGGGATTTCGGGATCGGGAATGGCAAAGTTAGTCGCCTTTCGCGTAGGAGCGTAGGGCGGTTCATAGAGGGAGGCGAGGCTATCTTCTGTTTGGTAGGGAGAGATCGTGCCAGCTTTTTTTAATAGTGACGAACCGCAGTATTTGCATTCCAGAGCATTGAGAGGAATCGAGCCTTCACAATAGGGACACATTTTTACTTTATCTTTCGTCTGCATAATCTATTCACTCACGCTGCCTAAAAAGCTCATCGGAGATAATTGCATCCACTTTCCAACCTTTTAAGGTCTCCATAACACTCTTATCATTGACTGTCCACACATGGATCGGAATCTTTGCAAGCTTTGCTGCATCGACAAACTCTTTCGTAATCACTTGAATTCCAGGATTCAATCCCCACCCATTTTCCTTTGCCACGGAAAGGTAGGGCATAGGATCCTCATCAATGTTTAAGTGTAGCGGATAGGGGGGATTTTGAGAAGAAAACTCTTTAAGCATGGCAAGGTCGAACGAATAGATCATCACAAGGTTTTGCGTCGAAGTTTCCCTAATGATGTTGTCTACTTTGTCGATGATGGCACGATCCTGCCTCTCTTTGATTTCAATGGCGCATTTGACCTGGTGCTTTTTGCAAAGAGCTAAGACTTGTTCGAGAAAGCAAACATCGATCTGTTTCTCCTCGATCTCTTTTCTTGTTGTATGGGAGATTTTTTTAAGAATTCCTGTGGTGCGAAAGAGGCTCTCATCATGCAGCACCGCCACCTGGCCGTCTTTCGTCAGCCGCACATCGATCTCAATGCCTTTCACCCCTCTCTGAATCATCTCTCTTATCGATGAGAGTGTATTTTCCGGAAGGTCTTTATTCGCCCCCCGATGAGCATATAAATGACAATCTTCGCACACCATGACTTTCAGATACCCAAAGCCGAAAAAAAAGGCGAGCAAAACAAGGAAAGTACTAAGTGATTTCATGCGCATAAAGTTTCGTTTTTACTTGAAGCTCTAAAAAAAGGCGAGGAAAACCGGGTTTATTTTGCCATTGACTAGAGGACGATTATCGGCCAAAATGGGGGGATATGAGATACGATGTCTGTTTTGTTGGGGGCGGGCCTGCAGGGTATGTGGGCGCCATTAGGGCGGCCAATCTGGGGCTGAAGGTGGCCCTTGTCGAGAAGGAAAAAGTGGGGGGCACTTGCCTCCATCGGGGATGCATCCCCACCAAAACTTTGATCTCCAATAGTGATGTCGTCCGTCAAATTAAGCTTGCCAAAGAGTATGGGATCTCTGTCGATCGTTTCTCCATCGATTACCAGAAAATGAAAGAGCGCAAAGATTCCGTCATAGGCAATCTGTGCAAGGGTGTCTTGGGGCTTCTTAAATCGCACGGTGTCGATCTTTTTGAGGGGGTTGCTTCCTTCGAGTCGGTTCATCAGGTCAAGGTAAAATCAAAAGATCAGATCCACTTGGTTGAATTTGAACAGGCCGTGATCGCTACAGGATCGACTTCAATGAATATTCCCGCTGCCATTGTTGATGGAAGAAAAATCCATGATTCGACATCGATTTTGGAATTAACCGCGCTACCGAGAAGCTTGGTGGTTTTAGGGGGCGGCTACATTGGTTGTGAATTCGCCTCGCTCTTTTCAGAGCTTGGGGTCTCGGTGACCATCGTTGAATTTCTCCCCGATATCGTTTCTAACATGGGAAAAAGCATTTCTCAGTTTCTCACAAAGTCGTTTCAAAAACGGGGTGTCGAAATTCGAACTGGAGTGAAACTTCTCAAAGCTGAAGTTGCGGGAAATCAGGTTCGCTCCTCTCTCAGTGATGGAGCAGCAATCGAAAGCGAAATGCTCCTTGTTGCCGTCGGTAGAGCTCCTTACACCGAAGGATTAAACTTAAGCGCAATTGGCCTTGGTCTCAATCATCGCGGTTTTATTGAGGTCAATCACCGGATGGAAACAGAAGTGAAAGGGATCTACGCAGTAGGCGATGTCACGGGAATTGCGATGTTAGCCCACGTCGCTTCTCATCAAGCAATCGTTGCAGCCGAACGAATCGCAGGCCTAAATAGCCACATTGACTACGACAGCGTCCCTGCCGTCATGTTTACCCATCCAGAAATTGCGACTGTTGGTCTTTCCCACGAGAAAGCCCGCGAACGTGGTCTCGATGTACGTTCTGATACGTTCCCCTTCTCGGCTTTGGGAAAGGCTCAAGCAAGTTTAGAAACGGAGGGGTTTGCTGAGGTGGTCACAGAGAAAAAGAGCGGGCGCATCGTGGGTGCTTTCATGGTCGGCTTTGAGGCGGGCAATATGATTGCCGCTATGACACTCGCTATCCAAAACGAACTGACCCTCGAGTCGATCACTGAAACCATCTTTGCTCATCCCACCCTCTCCGAATCATGGATGGAAGTGGCCTTGATTGCACAGGATCGCCCCATCCATTTCCCACCGGTGAAGAAGAAATGATGGAACAACTCTTTGGCGCACGAATTCGACATCCCACTAATCCCGAAGGGAATGAGAAGGGGCATTTTCCAAGCTGGCTTAGAACGCCCTTGCCGAAGGGAGAAAATCTCTATCAAACCGACAACATCATCCACGAGCATCGGCTTCATACGGTTTGTGAAGAGGCCAAATGTCCTAATCGCCTCGAATGTTTTTCCAAGAAAACGGCCACCTACTTGATTTTGGGCAATCAATGCACTAGGGCTTGTGGTTTTTGCGAGATTGGTTTTTCAAAGGCTCCCCCACCACCTGATCCTCATGAGCCAAAGCGCGTTGCTGAGTCATCAAAGGCATTGGGGCTAAAGCATGTCGTCATCACCATGGTCGCAAGAGATGATCTCCCGGATGGAGGTGCTTATCACCTAGTTCAAGTGATCAAAGCCGTCCGCAAGGAGATTGATGGTGTGACGATTGAGGTGTTGACCTCCGACTTTGCGGGAAATTTTGAAGCCCTCGATGGCGTCATTGATGAATCCCCTGAAATCTATAATTACAATATTGAAACGACAAGGCGGCTGACACCGACGGTAAGGCACAAGGCTACTTATGATCGCACTCTCAAAATATTGTCGCACATCAAGAAAAGAAACCGATCCCGCTTTGTGAAATCGGGATTAATGGTCGGTTTTGGAGAAAGTGTCGACGAAGTGTGCGAAACAATCTCGGATTTGCACGATGCTGGAGTCGATATCATCACGATTGGCCAATATTTGCGCCCTTCTAAAAATAAACTGCAAGTCAAAGAATTTGTTCCCCCTGAACGATACAAAGCCTTCGAAGAATACGGCCGCTCCATTGGGGTATTGCACGTTTATGCCGGGCCCTTTGTTCGATCAAGTTATAATGCCGATCTAGTAATAAAAAGGACTGAAGATGAATTTTCCGCTACTCGATGAAAGTGACATGGAAATCTTGATGCACCGCGATGTTCATTTTGGCGGGAGCTTTAGAGTGATGCTCGACTACTACAAAAACCAAGGAGTGGGTGTCAACGATGAGTTTTCCTACGAAAGGATTGCCGAACTCCATCAGGCTGAACAAGCTTATGGTGAGAATATTTCGAAAAAACTCCTCCCCTCTCACAGTTTTGAAGAAGTCACGAGAGCCAAAGAGCTCTACCTGAAACTGAGGGATGTTTATGAATCTACACCCAAAGATTCCCTTGCTCAACTCCTCTCTAACCTCATTTTGTCTGAAGATGAGGTCCCTACAAAAGAGATCAAGGCACTGGTTGATAAGGGTCCGGAAGCCGTCAATGGCTTAATCCACATCATTGACTCAACCGATTTTTACAATCCTCTTTACCCAGGATATGGAAGGGCTCCCTTGTTTGCTGCAGAGGCGCTTGCGAAAATTGGCGACCCCAAGGCGATCAGACCGTTGTTTCATGCGCTAAGAAATGATTCATTCGAAGTGGATGAGGCTCTTCACGCCGCCTTAAAAGCCTTTGGGAATGAGGCGAAAACTTTTCTTCTTCAAAGGGTTCAGAGAAAACCCTATTCTCGCGAAAATGAGTTGGCCGCCAGCGCGCTTGCCCTCTTTCTTCCCGATAAAGAGATTCAAACTACCATAAAAGCCCTTCTCCAATCCCCTGAGGTACAGAAAAGAGAACTTTTCTCTTCCTACCTCGAGTGCCTCCTCGATTAAAACCCGGTTGGCTACTTATTCTCCTTCAAGAGTTGATTAGACAGGTAAGGTACAAGCTGAAAGGCGAAGCCAAGAGTCTTCCTTTGTAAATTTCTTAATCATGATCTTAATCTTAAAATATAACAGGATTAGCAAGATAAATAGGATAGATGCTGTTATCCTGTCTATCTTGCATATCCTGTTTCCCTTTCTACTGATAGATGGAACTAAGGGTGATCCGTTTTTAACTTTTGCTAAATAGCAAAAGTTAAAAGCCGTCAGGGGGACCCACCAGAAAACGCCGTGGCCGTTTTCTGGTGGGTCCCCTCCCCCTCTGATTTTTTTTTCACTTAAGCTTTAGCGAAGTAGAGAAAAAGT
>JAJZEO010000118.1 GCA_021847505.1 bacterium | reverse complement strand
GTGATGGTGGTCAGGTATGGCGAGAGGGCGGGGTACTAAGAGGAGGGGAGCCCGTTGGAGTTGGGGATGATCCTCTAGATGAAGGCGGGCTAGCAGGGGGTGGATCTTTCTTTTTACGGGGGGCCTTCTTTTCAGGTTTCTCTGCCTTCTCGATGGTGAAGGTGTATTGCGATTGGAGGGCACATTTAGCCACGAAGAGAATCAGCGCAAGGGGTAATAGGAGGATGTAGGAGGCGATTTTCAGGGCTACGATAAGGGTGGAGGGGGCATCTTTAACCAATTTGACTTTTTGCGCTAAAGCCGCGGGGTCTTGCCCTTTTACGACAACGGCGTGCTCTTCTCCTATATTAAAATAATTACTTAACAAAGATAGGGTGCTTTGTGTGCAGCCTTGCGAGCCTGCTTCAAAAGAAACGGGGGTAAATAGGGAAATAGAGGACATAGATGCACCTAATGGCTTTGTTATTAATGGGACAATTATATACAAGTTTAGATTAGGAAGGGAGAGAAATATTTTCTTGTCATAGTAGGGCGGGGTGGGAATTTCTTGAAAAAAAGAAGGGGTTAGACTATCCTGCTGGACATGAAATTTTGTGTATTGGCCTATTATGTGATCGACGAAGTGTCTGATCCGGCAAAGATGATCAAGGAACATCGGGCATTTCTAAAGAAGCTCGATAGTGCAGGGCGGATTTATGTCTCCCCTGAAGGAATCAACGCCCAGCTTTCTCTAGCTGAGGGTGACCTACAGGCATACCTAGACTTTTTGAAGAAGGATTGTTTTTTTGACGCGGCTGATGTGAAGGTCCATCATTGGCATGAGCACCCCTTTGCCAAGTTGACGATCAAGCAAAGAGAGCAGCTTTGTGCCCTTGATACCGAGGTCGATTTTTCGAACCGCGGTGAACATCTTTCAGCTCACGAATGGAAGCAAAAACTTGAGGCTAGGGATGAACACACGATCGTCATCGATGTGCGCAATAACTATGAGTCCGAAGTGGGGTACTTTGAAGGGGCCATCAAACCTGACCTAGAGTCGTTTAGAGAGTTCCCTGAGTTTGCCAAAGAATTGAGAAAGAAGTTCGACCCTGCAAAGACTACCGTGCTTATGTATTGCACGGGAGGGATTCGGTGTGAGTTTTATTCGCCTCTCATGAAAAAAGAGGGGTTTGAAAAGGTTTATCAGCTTCATGGAGGGGTGATTCGATACGGTATCGAAGAAGGGAATCACTTGTGGCATGGTAAACTTTTTGTCTTTGATGACCGTCTTGTCGTCGATATTGCAGAATTGAAGAATGAGGATGTCGGCCATTGCCGCCATTGTGGCTGTGAAAGTTCGACCTACTACAATTGTGCGAATATGGATTGTAATCTCCTCTTTTTGTCCTGTAGAGAGTGTGCCCGCAAAAATAAGGGTTGCTGCTGTGAGGCCTGTATTGTTGAGGGCCGTGTCCGCCCTTTTAGTGACCAGGAGCACCCCAAGCCCTTTCGCAAACTTCCGCATGAAGAGAAGTTGAAGCTCAGCGGCGGTTCTTGAGGCTATTTTTTCTTCTTTTTGTCGAAGTCTTCGAGTGACGGAGGGGGTTCTCTATGGAGCATTTCCGTCGCGGCTTCTTTTAAAGTTTTGATCCCTTCTTCAAAGCCGAGCTTCTTCAGAATGGTATTGAGATAGTTGAATTCAGAGGTGAGTTGATCGTTAACCGATTCTAACTGAGCAATCCTCTTTTCTAACTTTTCTTGGCTCACGATAATTTCCTAGTTAACTTTGCGAGGGAGTCTATAGGCTCCCTCGCGGGGTGATTAGCTATTTTTTATAGTCTGCTAAGTTCCTACATGCAAAAAGTCAGGCAAAAAAGCGAGAGAAAAAAGAAACACCCTCAGCGAACGGATCTGAGGGTGTTTCCCACTGGAGTGGGCCATCTTTATAGAGAAGACAGGCCCACTTATAATTTGATGGGGAGGGTGTCCCTTATCTTTGTGCGGTCATGATTGCTTCAAGATGTTGTACAAGTCTTTCGTATTTAGGTCTTGAAACTTTCTCGTTCTCGAAATACCAGGTTGTACGTGCAGAACCGTCGCAGTAAATCACTGAGGGGCCGTGCTTGATTCCATTCTTGTACTCGGTCTCTTCTGAAATGGTTTCGCCGTCGATGTAATGCTTTTCAACACCGTCTCTAATTCCGTAAGCAAAAGGAACTTCGAGGTATTTGTATCCATTTTGGTAGTAAGTACATACCCCATGTTTAAAGCCATTGAGGTATTGCTCTACATAAATGGGCTCTCCTGTCATAGAGAAGTGCTTTTTCTCGCCACTGACTTTCCCGCCTTCATAGGAAGCTGTTGTACAGGGTGTATTGTTCGGATAATAAGTCTCTACGTAATTGATTTGGTAATTGTTATAAACTTCTTTGGAGAGCAAATCGCCATTTTGGTTGCGAACTGTCTTTTCTCCAGTCCCATTTTCAATTCTTGTATCGGTTTCATTGGCGGCATTATAATACCAGCCGTTGATGAGGACGTTGTCTTTGTATTCTTCTTTAGATTTGGGGGTCCCTTTTGGATACCAGCTTGTGACGAGGAGGTGAGCGTCTGTTTTATAAAGCTCTTCTGTTTCAGGTACGCCACGAATGCTGTAAGCAACCCTTTTTGTTATTCGTCCTCTCTCGTATTGTTCCATAATCTTGATGGTTTGGCTGTGAGGATATGTTTCTGTTCTTATGCCGTGAAGCTCCCCATCTTCAAAAGACTCGGTAATGGTCTTTCCGTCGCGCATCGTCGTCAATACTTGTCCTGGATACTGCTGCGCTTTCCATTCGTCTTTAGATACGTCGTAGCCATACTTATGGATGTAGCGTTGGGAAATGACGTTCTTTGCATTTTTGCTGTCATCACAAGAAGAGAGTGTGAGTGCCATTGCAACAAGCGTCGAATAAGAGAGCCAATTGATTTTCATGGAAAATAACCCCATTTGATAGATTTCTAAGAGCTAACGATCGCTTATCGGCGAGTTTTTTTTCAATCAAAAAATCGTACAGAACGTTAGACGAGCCTTTCGAGAGTTTTCACAATCTTCGCATGTGCCTTATCGACTTCATTGAAATCGACAGTTTTATCGTCGTGTCGGTAAATGAATCGGAACGTGACATTTTTATTTTCACTGCCGATCTTTTCCCCTTCAAAGATGTCAATTAAACCTGCATGCTTCAGTAAAGGTTCATCGATTCGATTGAGCTGATCAAAAATTTTCCTAAGCGACTGGGATTTTTTCATCGTGAGAGTCAAATCTCGCTCAGATGAAGGAAATTGTGGGAGTTCTGTAAACTTTGTCTGCTTTTGTCGGTATTTTTCCAACATGAGAAGGTCGATTTCACAAAAGAGGACTCTTCCGCGGATGCCCAGTTTTTCAATCGATGCAGGATGAACTTCTCCCATGACGCCAATCCGATCATCATTGATCACTAGAGCGGCTTGTCTGCCAGGATGAAAGGTGGTCAATTTCGATTCTTCAAAATCCAAGGTGGGGAGTAGCAGTAGAGTAGCTAAATCTTCGAGTTTCCCTTTTAAATCGTAGAAGTCGACTTCCTCTTCTTCTAATTTCCATTGGAGAGGGGCGGCTCTTCCTGCAAGAAGGATTCCCAGGGCGCTTTTCTCTTCATAGTTATCGCCTTCCTTAAAATGAACTCGGCCCATTTCAAAGGCAGAAATATCGTATGTGCCGTGATTTTGGTTATGTTTCAGTGCGGAAAGCAATCCTGGAAGAAGCGAAGGCCTTAGAACTGACTGATCAACAGATTTTGCGTGGAGTACTCGAATGTACTCAGGGCTGAAGAGACCATTTTCTAATTCCATATCACACAATTCAGGAGAAATAAGATTGCAGGTAATAAATTCTTGTAAACCTCTTGATACAAGCCTTGCGCGTACTTCTTTTTCGAGGACGAAAAGAGGGTGGTCAGGAAGGGTGGAATTGACATGCCGAGGTCTATTCTTTTCGATTTGATTGAATCCATAGATCCGCGCAACTTCTTCTACAATGTCAATTTCTTGATGTATGTCATTTCTGTAACTGGGGATTCTAATCTGAAATAAGTCTTTGCCATCTGAGTTTGAGGCCATGCCTAATCGATTTAAGAAAGACTCCACCTCACTCAAACTCAATTTCGTTCCCAAGAGGGAATTGATTCGCGAAAGTCTTGCTGTGACGAAGCGTGGCAAGTAGGTTTTTGGGGATTGCGAAACGGCTCCCTTGAGGACATATCCTCCGGCAACCTCTTGTATTAGTGCGGCAGCGCGATCGAGTGCGTATCGAACCGCTGCGGGGTCTATTTGATTCTCATGACGAGCTGAACCGCTACTTCGTAATCCTAACTTGCGGCTTGTTTTTCGTATGCGGGAGGGATTAAATTGCGCGGCTTCCAGAATGACTGTGTTGGTTTTGTTTGAAATCCCACTTTGTAGTCCGCCCATAATGCCGGCAATTGCGACCGGATGTGGACCATCACAAATGACGACGGCGTCTTCATCCAGCTCATATTCGTTGTGATTAAGGGTGACGATTTTCTCACCTTCTGCGGCTGATCGGATGAATATGTGGCATTCAGGCAGTTTATCCCCATCAAAGGCATGAAGTGGTTGTCCCGTTTCTTCCATGACGAAATTTGTGACATCAACGACGTTATTGATGATCGAATGCCCCGTCTTTTCGAGAACATCGATGAGCCATGAAGGAGACTCTTTAATCTCTACGCCTCGGATTACACGGCACTCATATTGATAACAGCCATCGTGATCTTCATTGGTTACTTGGACATAGCTTTTTGCAGGATTGTCCTGGTCTTCATCAAGTGTTACTTTGGGGATTTTAATAGGTTGATTGAAGTGAGCGCTCAATTCTCTTGCAATGCCGAAAAAACTTCGACAGTGTCCTAGGTTTGGCGTTGTGCAGATATCAAAAATAGGATCATAAAGGTATTCGGAAAGATCTTGCCCTAATGGGGCGTCAGAGGGGAGACGATAGATTTTATCCTCTTCGTCGCTTATGCCCAATTCACGGCCGCTACAAAGCATTCCACTGGATTCAACTCCACGAAGCTTTGCCTTCTCAATTTCTAGTACTTCCCCTTCGGCTAATGTTAGCCGTGCTCCGGTTTTTGCAAAGGCGACAACAAGGCCTTCGGAGATGGTGGTGTCTCCACAGACAACCTGAAACTCCTTTTTCCCATCGGAAACGACGGCGACCTTTAATTTTTCAGCATCAGGATGGGGAGTAACTTCGATCAATTTTCCGACGACAACCCCTTCGAAGGAAAAAGTTTCTCGATCGATTTTTTCTACCTCAAGGCCAGCAAGGGTTAATACTTCTGCGATTTCAGCAGGGGACTGTGTCAAATGGGTATATTTTTTCAACCAACTAAGGGGAGCTTTCATGACGAAAATGATACATTTTCAACCGATTTCTGTCATTTTGAAAAATCATTTAGAATGAAAATCTGTTTTAAAGTATTCTCGTCTCTCTTATGGAAGTAGAACCTTTTGAAAATCCTTGGATTAAAAAAATTCGGGTTTTGACCCATTTGCTTTTATTGAGCATTGCTTTGAACATTGGGCTGGCTACAGCATTTGTCACCCACAAAGTACGTGCAGGGCGCGCATTGCGACCACAGAACACCTTGATTAGGGCAGCGAAGGTGATTGTTTCTAATGCTGAAGTGATTAAGAGTTTTTTCAACTGCACATTTGATGAGCTCGTCTCTGAGCTTGAGAATCGCGAATTGGTTCAAGATGGGTATTCAAGAAGGGATCTCGCCCTTTCTTGTCTTGTCTCTTATCACCACTTAGATATGAAACGGGCATTAGCGGGAAAAGAATTTCAGGTGAGAAAGTATACCTTTGTGCATGCAGACGGCGGGGAGCAATGTGATCTTGAGGTTTATCCAGCGCTGGACGAGGCCGATTTTCAGCTTATTTTAGGGTTCCTCAAGAGGGAAAAATGGCCTCTAACAACTGAAGGGCTTTTTGAAGAGTTGAAAAAAGAGTCGTCCGA
>JAJZEO010000117.1 GCA_021847505.1 bacterium | reverse complement strand
ATCAAAAGATTTTCTCCTGTCACATCGACCTCAAGTTGTACCTTGAGTTTTTCATTGATGAGGAGAAGACAGATTCCATGAAGGTCTGGTCGAAGATCAGTGCCAAATTCTTCTGCTAATTGCTCAAGTAAATCCACAAATGCCATTATTCCACCTTATCCTTATTCCACTGTATCCTTATTGCTCCAGCCTGGTTTTTCGTCTTCCTCCTCTTCGTCTTCATCTTCGCCCTCACCTTCGTCTTCGAGGAGATCATCGAGTTCGGAGATGGTTTCGATGAGGGTGAGAAGGAGATCTTGTCGGTGACGGTCATTGCGGAAGAGGCGGGGAGAGGTGCCGCGTATCGCATCGCGAAATTGGGTAAAGATGATGATTTGGGCTAACACTTCGTCGGAGAGGCCGAGGAGTGCTGCAAAGCGGAGGACCTTTTCCGGTGTAGGATAGCGTTCCAAAAGAAGTTTCACGTAGAGATTGGAGAGGGTATCGAAGGTAATGCGAGGGGGAAGGGCGAGATCTTCTCTAGAAAATGCATTGGTGATGAGATTCATGCGGCCGTAGAAAAAGCGGTAGACACTCAAGATCGCTTGCATGGTTCTCGTTTCGGTAAACAGACGTTGTAATTCAACTCGGGAAATCGAGGGGCCTTTAGATTTCATATCAGCTCCAAGCGAATGGAGGCAAAAGCTGATGATGTTTTTCATTTTGCTAAAGTCAAATTTTTCGATCAGTTCTTCGAAAAGGGAGATCGGTTCACGGGGATTGCCGGTAATGTCGCGGTAGAGATCCCGAAGGGCGGTTGCAGAACCAAGTCCTTGTTTGGAGAATTCCTGCGCTTCTTGGTTGATGTTTCTTCCGGCACGGACTTCACGGCCGAATTGATTATTGAGGAGTTCTCTAGCTGCTCGAATATTACGACCGAGTTTTGTGGAGGGGTCGCTGGTATTGGTCATAAATTCTAGAGCTTCATCGGCAAGAAATTGGTCAGGGTACGACTTTAAGACTTTGGCCAAAATCTCTTCAGGGGAATCGTCGGGGTGAAGAATGGTTCTTAGGCCTAAGAGGGCCCTCTTTTGCATTTCAGGATTGCGGTCCTGAAATTGGGTGGCTACACGGGTCACCTCGTCGATGAGTTTGTCATCAATGTGTTCTTCTTCTTCGGCTTCGTTCGCGCGGGTGTTCACTTCTTGGCGTCTGAGCCTTTTTTCAAGGGTCTCGGAATTTTTCAACATGGCAAAGGGATTGAATAGGGCCTCTTCTGTCCGCTCGGTCATGCTTCGCTCTGCATCAAGCTGCCTAGCCTCCATCTGGTCAGCACGGCGCATCTGCTCAATGCGAAGCATTTGCATTCGTCTCATGTTGACGGCGTCTGTGGGGTTAACCCTGTCACTCATATAGACATGATGATGGAAGCTTTAGCTGATTCAAGTCAATTGGATTCGACCAAGCGGCTGAATGCGGATTTCAGGGACGATTTCCTGGAATGAAACGACGGCAAAGTCGGGAAATTCCCCCTCGATCAATTTCCGCACAAATCGACGTACGTCTATGGCTGTCAATAGGACAGGAGCGGACGCGCCGGGTGGCGTCGGCTGTACGGTGGTCCTCATCGCTTGTAAAATCAATTGGACGGAGTCGGGATCGAGAGCTAAGTAAGATCCCGCAGAGGTTTGTTTGATCCCCCCACGGACCATATCCTCAATTTCAGGATCGAGTAGGTAAACGGATAGGACGGTTTGGCCTTTTGAATATTTATAGCTAATGTAACGCTTTAAGGATGAGCGAATGTACTCGGTGAGGATCACAGTGTCTTTTTCTGTCTGGGCATATTCTCCCAATGACTCGAGGATGGTGCGTAAGTCTTTGATCGAGACTTGTTCCTGGACAAGGCGTTTAAAAATTTCAGTCAACTTTTGCAAGGGGACGAGCCTGGTCACTTCTTTCACGAGATCGGGAAATGATTTCTCAATGAATTCAAGAATTGCCCTAACTTCCTGAATACCAATAAATTCATGCGCGTATTGGCGGTAGAAGTAGGATAAGTGTAAGATCATGACGTCGAGGATATCCCAATACTTGATTCCTGCTTTCTCGAGGACCTCTTGGTACCGTTTGGCGACCCAGAAAGAGGTTTGATTCATCAGGTTTTTGGTTTGGGTATGGGGGATATTGTATCGTTTTAGATTTTCTTCGGTTTCGTTGATCAATAGGTGATCAGGGATCACTTTTCCTCTCATTAGAGGGACTTCATTGAGGTAAATGCAGTAATCTTGAGCCTCTAAATGAGGGGCTTCGGTCCGGACGTGGACGCCGGGGAATCTGACTCCGAGGTCTTGGTAGAGGGCGGCTCTCATTTTAGGGATTTTTTCTTCGATGAACTTATTGCCTTCGCGATCTTTCTTAATCAGACCGCTTAAAAATGAGCCAACCTCCAAAATGACGGGGAGGGTAAGAGCATAGTCATCGCCGCCTCCGCGTATCACGGCACTGCCATCAGGGCCTGTCTCGACGACTGCTCCCCCACCAGCACCAGCTAGGACTGCTTGCTTTGCCTTTCTTTGTTTGAAATAGGAATTGACTCCAAGTCCTCCTAATCCTAATCCTAGAGTGAGAAATAAAAGAGTAGGAAATGCAGGAACGCAGGCCATGGCAAGTGTTACACCTGCACCAATTAAAATCCCCTTTGGTTGAGCGAGGATTTGTAGTGAAATGTCTTTTCCAAGGTTAGCATCTTCCTTATCACTCGATACACGAGTAGTGACAATACCGGCGGTCAGTGAGATGAGCAGAGAGGGGAGCTGTGAAACTAGTCCGCCCCCGATCGATAGTAAGGTATAGGTTCTTGCAGCTTGTCCTGGAGACATATTGTGCATCATCATTCCGATGATCAAACCGCCGACGATGTTGATGATGGCGATCACGATCCCTGCAATAACGTCCCCTTTTACGAACTTCATGGCACCATCCATGGCTCCATAAAGCTGGCTTTCTTTTTGCAGAGCAAGTCTGAGTTGTCTTGCTTGAGCCGCGTCGATAATTCCAGAACGCATGTCGGCATCGATCGACATTTGTTTACCGGGCATCGCATCGAGGGTGAAACGAGCAGCCACCTCAGCGACCCTCTCGGCACCCTTCGTGACGACGATAAACTGCACGATGGTGATGATCAAGAAAACGATACCGCCGACGACGAAGTTACCGCCGACGACGAAGTTACCAAAGGCAAAGATCACTTCCCCAGCATTTGCGTGGAGAAGGATTTGCTTAGTGGCGGAAATCTCAATTCCTAAGCGAAATAGTGTGGTAATGAGGAGAATCGAGGGGAAGACTGAGAGGTGTACCGCTTTCGAAATGTAGAGGGAAACCATCAATAGAGAGATTGAAACGGTCAGGTTGATTCCAATCAGAATGTCGATCACCACAGGATGGACCGGAATGACGATCATCATGATGATGACGACCACGAAAAAAGCCAAGACGACGTCGCTCGATTGACTGATCCAGTTGAGGGCTTTTGAACCCCCTAAAATTCGCCCGAGTTTATCGAGGATGTTTTTCACCGTTTAAAAATCTCCAATAATTGTTCTTCAGCTGCTTTCTCTTCGAGTTTTTCTACCCATTTCAAGATTTCTGCCACAGTTTCGTAGGTTTCTTCCGGAATGTAATCGCTAATATTGCCCTTATAATACAAAGTCTGTGCTAATTCAACATTTCTCATGATCGGGATATTATTAGCCAGTGCGATTTTGATGATTTCTTCTGCAATCAGGTCAAGGCCCATCGTAGCGATTCTAGGTGCAGGCTCTTCATTGGCAAGGTATTCAATCGCAATTGCAATGTGAGTGGGGTTGGTGACAACTGCTTTTGCTCGTTTTGTTGCCCCAGGACCTTCTTGATAGGCGATTTCTTGCGCAATTTGTCTCCGTTTACTTTTAATCTGAGGGTCGCCTTCGGTATCTTTATGCTCTTGCTTTACCTCAAACTTTTCCATCTTCATTTCTTTGGCGAACGTCCGCTTTTGGAAAATCAGGTCGAAGATCCCCATCATGATGAAAAAAATCCCTACCCTTAGAACCACCTGTTTGAGGAAAGAAGAAAAAACAACGGCAGAACCCCAGAAAGGCATCATACAAGTAGCGACAATCTCGTCGAGAGAATGGTAAATGACCGAATAGATCAAGATTAGGGCGCCTGAAATTTTTAAAATGGATTTGAGAAGCTCAACAAAAGTTTTTAATTTGAACATGTTTTTGATGTTCGTCACGGGATTGAGCTTTTTAATATCAGGCTTCATCGCCTCCATCGAAAAGACGGGGCCGATGATCAAAAAATTGACCAAAACACCGATGGCGGAGACGATGATCATGATCGGCATCGAGGTGGTAAAGATCACATTCATGACATCGGTTAAAATGGATCCGGCGCGGTTAGCAAGATCCCCATGACTCGGAATGCTTCTGAACTGGGAAATCATAAAGCCGGTCAAATATTCGTAAAAGTGATTGGCCATCATGAGGACGCACGCGATCGAGACGATAAAAGTGAACGCAGAAGGAAAGTCTTGTGACTTAGCCACCTGACCTTTCTTTCTCGCGTCCCGCAGTTTCTTCGGGGTTGCCTTTTCGCTTTTTTCTGCCATGGCAAAACTATCTCGATATTTTCAGCGTAAAAAGAAGGCATTTTATCCGCTTTATGCCAAATTAGCAAGGTACATTATTTATACGTCGATGTAAATGGATAATTGAAATCATAAAATTGAGCATGATTTACCCAATTTTGAATTACAAGAGGTATATTTCCTAAATTCTAACAGTAGTCGGGCTTCATTGTGCAATCTGCCAAGGCTTTTGCTAGTTCTAGCTTCACAACCCTTAAAGCTTTTGTAGAGAGACTTAACGTTTTGCTTCTACCGTCTAATACAGATGCAATTGCTTCATGGATTTCCTGTTGAGTTGCAATTCTATTCGCAAATAACTCGCCGAGGGCATTGAAATCAGAGGTCTGACTTAAAGGTCGAATTAGCGGTTACCGGTGTCCTAAAGGCACAGCTCTCCACTGCCACAACAAATTTCCTTGCCATAGGAACAAGAGTTCTCGGGGGAAGGTTCAGCTCTTGGTTGAGTTCTTGGAAAACCTGCCTAATTCCTATATCTGCTCCACGATTAATCTCCTTGTTTGCAAAAAACTTAGCAGTAGCCGCAATGATTTTCATTTTTTGTTCGGAAGAAATTTTTTTTCCAAACCTAAGCCTTGAGTTACCACTAAGGCAGGAGATTAAGGTTTCTTCCGAGGGAAATTGCAAAATTTCAACCTGTTCCATTTCAGGAGAGTCGGATGGCTGGGCGTAAACAGCTGGAAGTAAGGGCGGAAAGGGGGTATATTGAAATAAATCAGCCGCTTTTAGAGCTAGTTTGAGAAGGCCTTCACCGATGACCCATCCGAGAGATTTCTCAACAATAGAAGTGGTCCGATGGCTGTTCCGAACAAGCCTATTTGAACCTACACCATGGCTCGAATCACGGCCTTCGAATTGGTAGGGGTGAACAGTCTCAAACCCAGTTGTTTGATTATATAATGAAATTTCAGGCATTGTATTCCTCTTGGTTATTATTTATTATGGTAAAACAGGATGACATCATCGTCTTGGACGATGTAGTTTTTCCCTTCCATGCGTGCTTTTCCCGCCTCCTTAGCGGCAACGCGGGATCCTTCACGGATGAGGTCATCATAGGAGATCACCTCAGCACGAATGAACCCTGTTTGCAGATCGGTGTGGATTTTTCCCGCTGCGACGGGAGCGGTAGAACCGCGCACAATGGTCCAGGCGCGGGTTTCTTTTTCCCCAGTAGTGTAAAATGTAATCAGGCCTAAGGCAGAAAATGAAGCTTGGATGAGGCGGGCGAGACCGCTTTGTTCCAATCCTAGGGAGGTTAAATATTCTTTAGCTTCAGCTTCAGAAAGTGAGGAAAGCTCCTCCTCCAGTTTTGCACAGATCGGCAGTACCATTGAGCCTTCTTTGGCGGCAAACTCTTCAACCATTTTTGTGTATTGGTTTTGCATATTTGGCAAGTCTACTTCAGAGACATTCG
>JAJZEO010000077.1 GCA_021847505.1 bacterium | reverse complement strand
TACTGTGAGACGAACGGCCCATTTCTTATTCATAGCTGCCTCCAATTGAAAGGCATATATGAAACACTATTCAAACATTTTTTAAAAAACTTTTATGGTTGGGTACTAGCCTAGCACAGGTCAACGAGAGCGAAAGTTCCTCTTTTTTCACATCGGTAGCGGAGAAGTGCAAAAGATATTCGCTTCTAGCGGGACAGGTTTGCATTTTGGCCTTGGATATTCTATTTTTTATCGGCAAAGTCAGCGACAATCTACCTAAGGCCATCACGCGGGGCTCACTTTTGGCTCTTAGCTCGGTTGGATTAATCTCTCTTCCTTATACGATTGATTTCATCCTTAAAACGAAAAAAGCGGCTGAATTCGCTTTTGAGGCAAAGAATTACGTTGTTATGGGGATTTCTTCCCTGCGTGTCATTGAGTTGATTAGCAATGTAGGGCTTCTTGCCGCAAGTTTCTTTGCTTCTCTCGTGGGCTTTTTAGGTGACGAATCCTTGCAAATGAGCATTTACTACATAGCTGCACCCTGGGGTTATGCGACTCTTGTTTTAAGCATCTTTTTGCTGATAAGCTACCTCTATCTTGATTATGTAGCCATCAACGAACTTAAGGGAGATCAGTTTAATGTAAAAGCAGATGGGATTGTGGGGGGGCTTATTGCTAAGAAGAAGCAGTGGCGAAACATTCCCGCAAATCCCTATCTTGCTGCCCATATTCGAGCCTGCATGGATAAAGACACATTTAGTCTCTTTAAGAAGCAATTGAAAAAACTCGATGAGGATGATGTTGCTAAAAGAAGAGAAATCGTGAAAATTGCTTATGAAAATATCGTTACGCAACAACAAATCAACTTAGGGGGGCAAGTGGCACTCAATTTTTTGGGTTATACCCTAAGTGGTGTTCAGAAGTATTATACTCCAAATTCAATTGTTTCCGCTTCCATTAATCTGGTGATGGCCAGTTTGTATTCAATCAAGTTGGGTGTAGAAACAGTCAGAGAGATCTATCAAAGGCTAAAAATTGAAGTCGTTGCAACAAATTCTAATTAAATGGGTTAATTGAAAATTTTGCGACATGAGACAATGATCTCAGGATGGATGAATTTGTGGATAAAATGCCTAAAATTTTTGCAAAGGTGGCGGTCAGCCCTGTACACGGTGTGGGCATTGTAGCGACTAAAGAGATTCCGAAGGGAATTGAGCCTATTGCTTCAAGTCTAAATGAACAGGTTCCGGTCCGAAAAAAAGCAATCGTAGATGACCCTGGAATTTCAGCAGAGGTGAAAGACTATATATTTGATAAGCTGAATAACGAGGGTGAGTTTATTTACCTGCCTAAAGGAGGGCTCTATTGGCGGGGGTTGTCAACCTTTATTAATCACTCGGCATCACCCAATGTAATGACACCTGATGGACTAAAAACCATCATTACCCTTCGCAAAATTGGGAAAGGGGAAGAGCTCTTCTTGGACTATGGAAAAATGAACAGACCTAAAATGAAAGAATACTCTTTGGAAAATGAGGCTAAATACCTTGAGCATTTGCGAAGTGTCAGTATGAGGTTAGGCAGAAGCACAGCCCCTGGCGCAGGAGTAGGGATAATTGCTTTGAAAGACATTAAGAAAGGGGAGAAGTTATCGCAGTTGCATTCGCCAGGGGATTTTTCCGAGGCATGGGCAAATTCATGGCATATCACACATTATCTTCGCCAGAGCCGACAAGCTAATACCGCTTCAAAAGATGGAGGAATGACGTTTGAGGCAGTACAAGATATCAAGCGAGGAGAGGAATTAACCATTTACCGGGAGCAAAAATGAGAGTAAAAAACCCTTCTAGGTTACCGTTTCCTGCGGTTCTCATGAACGTTCCTCTCTCAATAGATACCAAAATTGCAAATAATATATTAATGGAAAGAATGACAAATCGAGAAGTTAATCAGGAAAAAGCGATTAGCCAGTTTTCAGTTCTTTATCATGAAATTGCAAAAGAGAGTGTCGTCTACCTTCTTCCCTCTGAAGGAAATTATCAAGATCAGGTGTATGTAGCAAATCTAGGTCTCTATTTACCTCATATTCAGGACAGAGATATCATTTTACTTGCGAACTATAAGGCACTCGGACGACCCGGAGAGGAAATGGTTGGCTATAAATTTTTTACCAGCTTGGGATATGAGGTGCATCAACCACGCTTTTTTTGGGAAGGGGAAGCGGAAACAAAATTCATAAAAGACAATATTTATTTTGCGGGATATGGACAGCGTACTGATCCCAGAGCTTACGATTGGATGGAATCAGAGTTTGATATGAAAATCATTCGAGCTGAGGTGAAGGATCCTGTATTGTACCACTTTGATTACGTCTGTTTTCAACTTTCTAGCGAAAAAATCTTATTAAAAACTCAGGCTATTTCAAAGAAAACCTTAAGAGAGTTTGAAAAAGTCGCTGAAATTATCGATTGTAAAAAAGAGTTTGTCTACGAAGATTTGGTTGCCTCAGTGCGTATTAATGATAAGGTTTTCACAGGGCTCCCCGAAAGCAGAGAAGCGCAAGATTTTTTTAGCAGGCTTTGCAGTGACAATGGTCTTGAAGTAAAGTATTTTGATCTTACCGAATTTCTTAAATCAGGTGCTGGCCTTGCTTGTATGGTAATGCAACTAAACTACCTACATCTAAGTGCTGGATAATTATGAAAAAACGATCGTTCTCAGGTTTTTAAGCGGGCTGGGCAATCGGGCTAATTCTAAACGTGGGAGGGGGAGAGAACGGTTTTTTCCCCTGCTGCACGCCAATAATGCAGTGGAATGACTCGCCGCCGAGGGAGCTGGTCAAGCCGTACTTTCTCCGAAGCCACTCGAGATCGTACGAAGTGAACGCAATGTACCAGATCTTCTTCACTCCATCAAAGTTGTCGACCTCTTTTTCAAAGAGACCAGTAATCACGAAGTGAAATGACTCGCCGACTTCTTTCGGGGTCACGCCAAAGTCGATCTTTTCAGTGGGGAGGATTGCTGGAATATGGGCTCCTAGGTAGTCGATTAATTGAAAGTGAGGGGGGATTTCGCCCCCATGTTTTTTCAAGAAGGGGAGGGCAAGGGTAAGCATCCTATCAGGCAACTTGACAAAGTAAAGTCCTTCGCGGTTTCGTAAAAGGCGACCTTTTTGGCAAAAAAGGAGCTTGAGGTGTTTGAGGAGAGGGTCCTGAATTGCTTTGGCGGGGGCTGGATTTCCAAGTACAGTGCGAAGAAGCAGGGGGGCTGCAAGGGAGGCCGAATCTTGAAAGGGGTTGGGAAATGGGGTTTGGACCGGCTCGGAGGAGAAGCGACCGCGGGGATTAAAACGCAAGAAATCGTCTAGATTGGGTACAGTCCAGGGTTTCTTTCGTCTTTTTTTGCCCTCTGAGGCATCTCTCATAGTCGAAAGATCGAAGGGAAATGAGGCTCTTCGCTCTATTTTGGAATAGCGGAAGGTCGCAGGGGTCGATTGTAGAGGATTAATGTAATGACGAACGGTTTGCATAAAGAGATTATAACAGACCGGATAAAATGGATGAATTCAAATAATTATTTACACGCCAGCGGCGACCTCAGCCACTTGACCAAGAAGGGTCTCGTGGTTAAAAGAGTGGAGCTTGACCTGTTGTAAGGTGCCGATGAATGAATCGGGACCATCTATAATCACTTTTTTCCAGCATCGAGTTCGACCTTTCAGCTGGCCATTCCTGTTTTTCTTTTCAAAGAGGACTTCGATCGTTTGGCCAAGCATGGCTGCCCGCTCTTGGGCTGCCTGCTCCTTATGAAGCTCAAAGAGGCGGCTATGCCTGTCGTCTTTGACTTCCTGGGGAACGTCATCCTTAAACCGCATGGCGGGTGTCCCTTTTCTGGCTGAATAAGTGTAGAGAAAGGCGACTGAGTAGGGGATTTTCCTGAATACATCCATGGTTTCTATGAACTCTTCCTCAGTTTCGGTGGGAAATCCCACGATGATATCAGTTCCGAGTGAGGCGTGTGGGACCAGCTCTTTAAGCATGGCCACTTTTTCAAAATATTGCTGCTTCGTATAGATCCGGTGCATTTTCTTGAGGATTCGATTGGATCCGGCTTGAATGGGGAAGTGGACAAATTCGCAAACGCTGGGTAAATCACGGATCGCCTGCATCAATTCAAGTGTAATATCAATGGGGTGGGAAGTGAGGAAGCGAATCCTTTCTATCCCTTCGATTTTGTCTAGGCGGTAGAGAAGGTCGTGAAAGAGGCATTGGGTCTCTGGGGTGTCTTTTCCGTAACTATTGACGTTTTGTCCTAGAAGAGTAATTTCTTTAAAACCTTCTGCGGCTAGCTTTCGGACCTCTTTCTCGATGTCATCAGGGGGTCTTGAAACCTCTTTACCACGTGTGTAGGGAACTACGCAGTAGGTACAGTACTTGTCGCATCCACGGATAATCGAGACGTAGGCTGAGACCTTACTTTCTTTCTTGGCAACGAGGTAGTCAAGATTTTCTTCGAAGGTGTTGTCAGTCCTGATCGACTGCTTGCCTGTGATGATCACATCATTTAGGACCTCAGAGAGGTCGGAAATGTTGTTGGTGCCCAGGACAAAGTCGATGTGGGGGAGTTTTCTGAAAAGGGACTCTTTTTTTGCCATGGCCATGCAGCCCGTTACCCCAATGATCCGCTTGCGTTTCTGGGTTCTGCCGAGCTGGCCTAATTTGCCCATCACCTTCCTTTCGGCCAAATCTCTGATCGAACAAGTATTATAGATCAAAAGATCGGCTGCGTCCTCATCAAATGTTCTTTTGAGGCCCCGCCCTTCGAGTTGTCCCACCATGATCTCGCTATCGAGCTCGTTCAT
Organism: bacterium; assembly: GCA_021847505.1. Classification (GTDB taxonomy): domain Bacteria; phylum Chlamydiota; class Chlamydiia; order Chlamydiales; family 2-12-FULL-49-11; genus JAJZEO01. The sequence goes on along the minus strand of JAJZEO010000077.1, from coordinate 1,315 downwards.
TTGGCACCCATAGGTGCGAATAAAAAAAGTTTTAGGGTCGTGATTCATAGCCAAATATTGTATAGGGAATTGTATCAAAAAACAATAGCATTTTTTCTCTTGGCAAATATGACAAATCTAGTATATACTCGGCCCTAATTTTTAGAATAAGGAAGGAGACAAATGGTATCCGTATTCAAACAGAGAACGAAATACTACAAATCGAATAAAGGCGAATTACAGTGGATGCTTTTCGATGCGAAGGGAAAGACACTGGGTAGGCTCGCTTCCCAGATTGCAAAAGTATTAATGGGAAAGCACAAACCTGACTATACACCTAACAATGACCTTGGTGATGGTGTCGTCGTGATTAACGCAAAAGACATCGTAGTCACAGGTCACAAAGAAGCGCAAAAAAAGTATATACACCATACAGGGTTTATGGGTGGGTTGAAGACAATTCCCTACCGCCGTATGCAGGAGAGACATCCTGAGAGAATCATCGAGATCGCTGTTCGAGGGATGATGCCTAAAACTAAGCTTGGCCGAGCCATGACTAAGAAATTGAGAGTGTTTGCAGGTGCGGAGCATACGCTTGAGGCTCAACAACCAACTGTTGTCGAGATTTAACCGGTAAAGAGGAAGAAAGATGACTACGAAAAGCAAGAATATTTCTAATGGGACAGGAAGAAGAAAAACAGCTGTGGCCCGTGTGTACATGCGTGAGGGAAGCGGTAAGATCACCGTTAATGCTCAAGAGATGGAAAAATATTTCACTACGGAACTACAAAGATCTTATCTTCTCGCTCCAGTTGAGCTTTGCAAAATGAAAAATAAGGATTTCATCATTACTGTAAAGGGTGGTGGGATCGAAGGACAGGCTATTGCAGCAAGACATGGGATTTCACGTGCACTCGTGAAATGTGATGCTGATCACCGTCCTGTGCTTAAAGAGCAAGGTTTCTTAACGCGTGACCCAAGAAAACGCGAGCGTAAGAAATACGGAAAAGCTGGTGCTCGTAAGTCGTTCCAGTTCTCAAAACGATAATCTTTCAAGAGAAGATACAAGAAGAATTCCAAGAGGGCCCTCGTTCGAGGGCTCTTTTTTTTATATATAGTGTTTTAAATTACGATTGATACTTTTTTCGTTGGGCTCATCTTCATCTTTTTGCCCGGCTGTATCCTCCCCTGCGGTCGGCCATGCAGCCCTCCCGCTAGAAAACGTCCATCAGACGTTTTCTCTAGACGCGGGCCCCTCCCTGTCTTCAACAGGGGCCTGCTTCGCCATCGCTACGCTGACAAAAATCTGAAGCGACCCCTTGGGGTATTAATCGTA
>JAJZEO010000016.1 GCA_021847505.1 bacterium | reverse complement strand
AATTCTCTCGATACGGTTTCTCTGTAAGCGGTGATTTCCTCATGGATATCTAGTGATTGAAAGGAAAGGTAATCTCCCGGATAGTTTTGATAGGAGGTATTAAGTTCGTATTCTAGTGATGTGGCCACCATGGATTGTTGAGTCTTCCTAGGTATTTCATAGTGCTTCTCAGGTATCCGGATGTGAGGATCGGGGGGGATAATAGGCAAAGTTTTGCTGGGTATTTCCCCCTTCTCCAGACAAGACAGCCGCAGCGATTGCTATTGCTATACCTAGACCAGTTAAGATTTCCTCTTTGTACGCCCAAACAAGGTCTTTTGTCTGCTCCCATTTTGTTAAAGACCAATCACTGAGGCTGCAAAGGAACAGGTCGTTTAAGTAGAAGGGATTTGGTGCGAGCATTTTCTCCAGTGCGAGGGCTTTATCCAAGTTCTTTGGATCTAAGCCTGCCCATGCTAACACTGCAAGAAGCTCAGAAATCTTTTCCATCTCAGAATAAGAGACCGCCTTCTCAAAATCATCCTTCTCGATGACTTCGATAAGCTCGATCAAATCGTTGTAAGATTTCACAAATGCAGAAAGTTTTAGGGAAAAGAGAGAAAACAATATCCAAATAAATCGCTTAAACCACATGAAGCTACCTATTTTAGATCAATGAGATGGAGTTTGTTTTTAACAATTTCTTAAAATAAAGACAATGAATTATGCTAATGTCCGCTTGCCCCAAAAAAATCTTTCCCCCATAATTGCTCTTTTTTATGTTACACAAAGCCATCCAACATAAGATAGCTTCCCTCATTGGCTACGAAAAAGTAGCGATGGAGCATCCCTTCCCTCACCACTTTGCCGACCTCTATTGGCCTGAGAAAAAGTTGATCATCGAAATCCAGTGCACCCCGATCGCCCTTGAAGAAGCGATCAAGAGAACCCTCGACTATGAAAAAATGGGATTGAATATCGTTTGGATTTTACATCAAAAATCTTTTAACAAAAAATATTTGAGCCCCACCGAGCTTTTTCTTCGCTCGCGCAGCGCCCTTTTCACCGATATTTTCGTGAATGATACCGGCATTATTTATGATCAGGATGAGGTCATTGCCGGTCACCGACGTCTTTTCCGCTCCTCTCCCTACCCGATCGATATCACCCAACCTGAAATTCTGCCCTGGTGGGTTCGGCATAAAAGGCGCCTCATGATCGATGCACTGTGGAACGTAGGCAAAGGCTCCGTTGGATTTAAAGGAGATCGTCGTGAAAAGGACCTAAAAGCTAGCCTAAAGTGGTTCACCATAAAAAATCGATTAAACCCCTTTTATCGCAAATTTGAGGGGCATGAATGGGCTGGAACCAGAATTATTTGCTTTCTGCTCCGGCTTTTTTCCCATCTTGTATCGAAAAATGCGAAAAATATTGGCGTAGGAAGAAGAAATAGACGAGGATCGCCAAGACGATCGCCAATCTGAATAATTCATTATATGGAAAGGCCCGCTCAAGCATTGAATGTGGCCCCTGCGGGGTATACCAAACATCAAGCCGATCTTTTTCCATCGCTTCTTTCCCATATTCAGCGGCTTCACGGCCCTGGTAGTTTGGCTTAAGAAAGGTGTGGGACGCCCTATAGGTTTTGGAGTCAATTTGGAATGTATAGTCTACACTAACCTTATGATGGGTTTCGTCTCGAGATACAACCCCCCAATGAAGCGCCTCCCCTTGTGTATGATGGGAATATCTGAGGTAAGTGATCAACTGGCTAAAAAACAAGGCACTTAGCCAGAGGGAAACCGTCCCTGCTAAGACAAATAATGTAACGAATAAATATTTAGGGTTCATCTTGATGCCTTGACGAAATCGTTCTCTTGTTATACAATTTGCCTCGCTAGTTTTTTTAACACAACAATGAAAAGGCGAGACCCCGACATGGCAGATGATAAATCGAGTGAGAAGAAAAAAAAGATAAAACTTCCCACCCCTCTTAAAAGAAGAAAGCAAGATATTAAGAAAGCTTTGAACAACAAGATTGTCAAATCAAAAATTCACACAGCACGCAATAAATTCGCTGGCCAGGCCGACGGTGAAGGAAAGAAAGCCTTATTAGGTACACTCTTTAGCCTCATCGACAAAGCAGCCAAAAAAGGCGTATTTAAGAAAAATAAGGCTAACCGTCTGAAATCACGTTTGCACGCGAAGGTGTAAGTTTTCTTTTGGATGTTGTTTCTGTTACTCCAGTAGAACAATTCATGCTGACATTGGATGTCGGCATTCCTGAAAAGAGACTCTACGGAATCGACCTTGAACCGGCAAAAATTGAAGCGTGGGAAGCCATTTCTGACTCGATCACCGAAGCCGAGTACGCCCCGCCGGGCTTGCATGCCATTTCTTGTTTTTTAGAAAAGCCTTGGGTTAAAATTGCCCTCACTCTCTCCCTTATAGCTATTGCTTGCTGGTTTTTTCCTGGCGCCCTAACCTTTGTCTCCTCATTTCTACTGCAGCCACTAAGGTGGGTTACCCTATCCATCCAAAAGATTTTTTCGATGATCCCTGGGGTTGATCTCTTCACTACCACCGGCCCTCCATTATTACAACTAACGGCAGGGGCTTTTCTCTTAATAGCAGGTATTTTTACTTCGCCAAATTTTTCAAAAGGTGCTGCAGCCAACACCCTCTCGATCATCTCCCCCCCCTTAGTCTTAGAGAGATTTATCATCATTATAACCGGGTTTCTCTTGAACCCTAAGTTGTATGGAACGGAAGAGTTGGGAACTCCCCTGGTTGCAAACTCCTACCAATCGATGATACTAGGGATGATCTTTGCGGCCACTGTGACGATCCCCTTTGTTGAGGAAGGTTTTTTTCGATGGTTCATCCCCTTATTCTATGAAACAGTGGTCACAAAGATAGGGAACGCCATAGAAAACCTCACTGACACTGATTATACTAAAGAAACCGAGTGGGTGATCAAAAAAACAAATTGCATCTTCAGTTCAGTGCTATTTGGAGCTCTTCACTTTCAAAATGATCACTTATTTTCATTTACTCAAGCCCTTTATTGTGGATGGTCAGCCGTGCGCATTATGCACCCCGTCATGGAAGCCGAAGGCTTAGAAGGCTCTATTGCAGAGCACATGATGAATAATACCGTAGCCGTAGCTCCGCTAGTCCTTAGCCATGCCCTCTCTTGACAACATCCCGACAGAGGCTCAGATTAGAAGGCGCCTACGACGCTGAAGTATCCCCAGTAACGACTGCTAGAAGGGGACCCAAAGGGAACTTCCGGGAGGCGAATGCCCAAGTCGCCTCGGATGTGTAGATAGCTTCCGTAATCATAGCGAATGGCTGGACCAATACCACAAAGGCCATAAAATCCTGGTTCTCCAGGGACCGTTTTGGCAAGTCCACCAATGGCAAAATCAAAAAATCCAAGGACTTTTAGGCTATCAATAGGATGTGGGTCCTTTCTATTCACCAGGGATGTTGAAGGAGAGACAACTTCAAAGTTGACAATCCAACCATCATCGACGTTGACAGCCCTCTCGGGATAGCCACGGACGCTATAAAATCCCCCTAAACCAAGTTGTTCAAGAGGAAGCAAGGCCCCTGTTGCAGCTTGAAGCACTGAGTGTAGGTTAATTCCCATGCCGGTCTTCTTCCAGGTCCAGTTGTATTTCATCGAACCCTTTAAATAAGCATATCTTGTAGCTGAACCGGGTCTTAAGCGGGAATAATTAGTAGAATTCATGCTGCTGCCAAATGTTAAAGGCTGGATAAACCCTTCCACAATCCCTTCTACCTTTTGGGAATCCCAAGCAAAGCTGGTATTATAACCGACCATGTATTGGAAGATTGAGGCATAAGCACTCGACAGGTAGATCTCGCCCACCACGAGATCGTTATTCGTTCTTTTGAAATCAATTCCTGCTTTTACTTCCTGCAACCAATTACCGCGCGGATAAAATAAATAGACGTAGCGACCACTTGCCTGCAAGCTTTGTCCCTTGTTGACATTGGCCACAATGCTGTCATTAGAAGCTACGATCTTTGAATAACCTCCAAAAAAGACCAGCAAATTCTTGTTGGGTAAGGGAAGTTGGTAATACCCTGTAAAGGCTTGGAATTTGCTAAAGTCAGGAGAGGCCGTGTATTGAAAGGAAACATCGTGACCTAGATCAAGAAAGTTTCCCCAGTTAAATCCAAAGAAGACACGGTAATAATCGGTCACTTTAAATCCCGTATCGTCAGCCCCCGCATAAACTTTAAAAGGTCTTTCATCTCGGATGTTATAGGTCACGTCTGTCGTTCCAGGTGCTTCTCCTGGAGAATAGACCACGTCAGCTTTAATAAAGTTGTTTTGGTTCAAGAAGAAGACATCTTCTTCGACATCAGCGTTATAGATCACATCACCTGGTTCTACTGAAACGTATTGCATGAGTAGATCAGTCTTAAAGTGGGTGTTTCCCACCATTTTGACTGTCCCTGCCTTTGATTCGAGAACGTTGATGACAATCACATTGCCTGAGACTTCCTGCTCCGGAACCGATACCGCTACTAAAGCTTGCCCATTATCATAATAAAATTGTTCTACATCTTTTTTAATTTGGCTAAGAGTCTCAAAAGTGACCGGCTTTCCTAAATATTTCTTCTCAAGTTTGGATTTAAGCTTGTTTCGATCCTTTTGCCTCATCGAAGTCGAGATTCTGTAAAATTCACATCCCTTCGTCGTTTTCAAGACATGTTCAGGAGGTAGATTAAAATCCCCATTGATCACGATCGCTTTTAAATCGGTTACAAGTACCCGTTTATCAGCAACCTTTTCCGTGGGTTTCACTTTTGCTGGTTCTTTTGGCTCATAGGCCATCATTTTGTAGTCAGCAAAAAGAGATCCTGTACAAAAAGACAGTAGAAGAGCTGCCGAAGAGATTTTGACATTAAATGTGCGCATGAAAAATTCCTTCCCTTCTTTTCTTAGATAAAACATTTGTACATTTTATTACACTCTTTTAAAAAGAAGGTTGTTGAGGGGTTATTTTGATCACGAGACTTTTTGCACTAATTTTTGCTCTTCTTTGGCTTCCCTTAGCTGCCTTTTATGTGGGCAATAGCGCTGATCCAAAAAGCATTGAGGAAGGTGTTCTCACCTCTCCGGATGACCCTGTCTCCATTAAGTTTGCTTTGATCGATGACTGGACTAATGGAAAAGAACTACAAGTTGTTAACGGAAGTGACGTAAGCGGTTACAGTCGAAACGGAACAGGTGTTTCTGTAAATCTCGACATTAGACACCGCTTAAATATTTATGCCTATTTCATGTCTAACGCAACGAGTTTCTCTTTTAAAGGAATCCAAAATCAACCCCTGTATGTCCAGGTAAAAAACTCATATGCCTACGTGGTCGAAGGACAATTGATCATCTTCGATAGTCAAAATTTTACCTTCTCCACTTGGGCACAGTGTATGTCTGAAGTTGACCGACTAGGCATTTTAAAAAATAATGGGGTGCGGGTGCCAATTCCCAATAATACAAGACTCCACTCATGGGAAGCCCAAGGGGGCGTTCAACTCGGTTACACCCTCAATTTTCTCATTCCTTATATCGGTTGGTATTACACCTATTACTCCTCTAGACTCTCTAACCTTCCCCCTGCGTTCAGTCCTACTCCGCAAGTTCAATTCATCAATCCACAAAAAAATGGGGTCGTTCTAGGGTTGACGATTTCAAGTCACAAATACTTTTCATTTAATGTGGAGGCAAGACTTCTTGCTGAGACAGCTGTCGGAACCGATCTAAGCATTAAGTTCTAACTTCTGACAAGGAAGAAGAAATGGTTTTGGCCTCTCTCTTAGAGGGCACCCAATTCTCAAACTGGAAGGTCATTTGTCTATATTGCAAAGGCTTGCTCCAATCGGGTTTGAAGTGAGATTGGTTCTTCAAAATAAACCGCTTCACTGAATATCCATGCTCACTTTGAAGAATTTCGAAAAACTGCTGTTCAACAAATTGCTGGTAGGCCCTTGCACAAGCAAACACGAACACCGGCTTGATCGATAGCCGAAGAGCTTGATTTCTTTGAGAAATGAGCTGTGGATCAACCACTTGCCCCTCGTGAGCATAAATGAATTCGACGGAAATAAAAAGCTTTAAGAACTTATCCATGCGCCTCTTTTGCGACTTGACGACAAAAAGATGGCACTTTGAACTCTCACCTAAGAGGAGCAATAGATCAAGCCAACCGTTTTTTCTGAGAACAATCGCCACTTTGTCCTCTTGGTGGCCGGCCACAAAGGGGTATCCAATAAAGTGAAGGTCAAAGAAGGGCTGAACGATTCTTCTAGAAATGTAATGAGCAAAAGGGGCCGTTAAATGTTTGACGAGGAACAAAAATACAGCAAAAATGATCGCCCCAATGAAGATAAAGCCCGTACGTGAGGAGACATGAAGCAGATTCCCAAACACAAAGAGCGCCAACGGAGCTAAGAGTAGGCAAAAGAAGCTCAAGAAGCTTGCAGCTGCCACTACCTGCCCCCGAATCTCAGAGGGACTAAACGTTTGAATGTAAGAATCTAGAGGCACCACAAACATCCCCCCAAAGAATCCAAGCCCTACAAGAGAAGCTACAGCAAACACCAAGTGATGAGAAGAAAGGACGAGACCATACATCATAAGGCACAAAATAAAGAGGGCAAAGCAGGCAAGTCCCAGGTCGACCTCTTTTCGACACGCCTTACCTCCCACTAAGGAACCAAGGGCGATCCCCACAGCCGTTGCAAAGAATAAATACCCCCCTCCCGTCTCTGTCATAGAGAGAAACTCAATTGCATAAGGGATGATATTCAATTGCAAATAACCTCCGATAAAGAGAAAAAAGGCCGACCCTAAAACGGCCAATCGAAGTCGGGGGGTCTTTTTGCAATACTTCATCGTGTTGTAGACTTGGGTAAGCACATTGGGATTTAGAATCTTGCCCTTAGTCTTTTTAGATTCAGTATGCGGGATGTAAAGCGCTGTAATTAAACCAACGATAGCAGAAACCCAGCAAACCGTGAGGCAAAATTGAAAGTTTTTGTGGGTGATGTCGGTCAAAAATGTAGCCAAAAAAGTCCCCGCAATGATCGCCAAATAGGTGCAACTCGTCAATAATCCATTTGCCTTAGGAATCTGTTCTCTTCTGACTAGCTCAGGGACTATGCTATATTTAGAGGGACCGAGCAAGGCACTTTGAAGAGACATGAGAAAAACCAAGCCATAACAGCCAAAAACCATCTTATGGGCATAGACAAAAAAAGCCAAAGAGAGGATCATGACCTCGAGGATTTTGGTATAGATGATCATCTTTTGCTTACTGAATCGATCGGCTAAAACGCCCCCACAGGATGAAAACATCAAGAAAGGAAGTACGAAAGCAACCCCGATGAAAAAGAGAATGTCGTTAGAGGAGGCAACCCCCTTGATATCGATGAGCAAGAAAATCGTGAGAAATTTAAACAAGTTGTCGTTAAGTGCCGTACAAAATTGCGAAACATTGAGAAACCCAAACGGGTGTCGGCCGGTAAAGCCGGAAGGCTTTGATAATGACATTCTTTTAACCCGGTGAACCAAGCAAGAACTAGACATAAAAAGCCCTCATTAAATGAAAATGGTTAGTTTAACTTAAGTCCAAAGATTTGAGCAAGCCTAAGTATAATATCTTTACGAGTAATAAATTAACTGTGTTGGTCGACCTTTTCACGACGAACCTAAAATTTTTGTTACAGGAAACCTCTCCAAGACAAATCGTCATCGTACCCAGCAATCTCATGAAAAATATTTTAATACAATCTTTGAAAAAGAACTGGGGAATTTATTTTGGAATCCGCTTTTTGTCCTTGCCCCAAGCGATTGAACACTTAACCAAACTTTCCTCGGAAGATCCCCCCCTTTTTCCTCATCACCACCACTTGATGATTTTTCTAAATAGCGCTTTAGAGGAATTGACGACCAAAACCCCCGAAAAATTCCCCTCTTTGACAAGATACGTTCGACATAGCAGAGAACATCAGCTCTCCCTTGCAGAACAACTTAGCCACGCTTTCCTCTTTTATGGTCTCTATGGTTTAGAGGCTCTCCATGAGTGGGAGCAAAAATCGGGTTGGCAACAACTTCTCTTTTCGAAAGCAAAACAATACTGGGACTTTCCCTATTCCTACCTACAAAAACAGCTCTCCCTTAAAATCGAGACCCACTTTCATCTCTTTTGCCTTCCGACGATCCCGACTGTCTATCGCAACATGTTCACTCAAATTGGCGCTTCTATCTACCATCGAATGGCCACACCCCACTTTGTCGGCGACCTCTTTTCCGATTCTTCCCTTTCAAAAATTGATGAGAACCTCAGGCAAAAGAAGGTTTCTCTTGAAGAGCGGGAGGCCTTCTATCAACTCGGAAGAGAACCCAGCCGAATTTTTGCTAACTATGCAAAAGCTTCGCTTCCCTACTCCAATTGGATTCAAGAGCAGGAATGCCACTCCTTCTTTTCTCCTCCAGAAACACCCCTTCAACAATCCATTTACGACCTAGAGCCACTAGACAATGCAAGTTCTTCGATCGAACTACACGCAGCCCCCACCCGCACCGCTGAAGTCGAGGTGATCTATCAAAGGCTTCTTTCTCTCTTTCATGAAGATCCTTCCCTGAAGACAGAGGATGTCCAAATTTTTGCCCCTGATATTGGGCCTTATGTCGCCTCGATTGAACATCTATTTGGGCAAGAAAACTCTCCCTTTGGTTATATCATCTCCGATGTTCAAGAAGCCCCTTCGAAGATTCGAGCTTTCTTTCAACTTACAGAAGAACGGTTTGAACCAAAAACTCTCTTCAAGCTCTTTGAAAAGAGAATGGAGCCTTTTTTCGCTACTCTCGAAAAATACCATGTTCGCTGGGGATATGATTTAGAAATGAGGCAAGAAATTTTAGGAAGTGACGATGTCTTGGCGCAGGGGACCTTTAAAGACGCCTTTGATAAGATCATTCACTCTCTCGCTTACCTCTCTTCCTCGGTTGACTTTTCCCTCGCCGAAGAATTGGGAGAATTTATCCTCTTCATCGAAAAGCTAGCTCTCAATATCAGAGAATGTAAACAAGGCAAAAAAACGATTGGTGAGTGGATCGAGATTATTTCTGATTTAACTATCCAATATTTTACGGAATCGGATGACGTAACCCATTTTCTCAAACAAATCGCAAAACTCTCTACATTGATTCCCATTCTCCCCGAACCTATCCCCTTTGCCCCTATTCTTAAAGTGATTGAGGAAATCACCTCCGCTAAAGAAAGTACGATTTCGATGACCCACAAACCACCCCTCTTTTTTTCCTCTTTGGGTGAAGGGAAATTGGCAGCCCCCAAAATTACGATTCTTTTGTCCATGGATGAAGAATCATTTCCCCGCACAGAAATGAGACGGTCAATCAATGAACTGAGTGGCAAACCAGGATCTGATTTCTATCCGTCTATCACCCAAAAAGATAAGCTTTTCTTCTTCGATGCGCTCGCCTACACCCAATCGAAAATTATCTTCAGTTACACAAACAAAAGCGATGCCGATGGGAAACCCCTTAATCCCTCTCTTATTCTCGAAGAGCTTGGATTAGAGGCCAAAACCCATCCCTTACGTCTCCCTTCCTCCCAAGGAGATGAAACGTTACACATTAAAAGCCCAATCCCCCCTTTACCGACTGAAAGCCTTGATGTCTCCCATTTATTAAGGGTAGCCGCTCACCCTCTCCGCTATTTTCTCCAAACAAGGTGCGGCATCTACTTAAATCATGATGAAGAAGATACAGGAGAATTTCTCCTCTCTTACCAAACCAAATCGCAAATCAGACAAAAAGCCTACCTTGAAACCAAAGAATGTCTTATCGAAGACCTTGAAACACACGGGCATTTGCCCACCACCCTTTTTTCCCTTGCTGCAAAGAAAGAGGTCGAGGAAGTCATTTCAGAGTCCGACCACCATTTGCGTGGTTTTGGTTTGACTAGGGATGACTTTGTAACCATCCTTCTTGATCCCGCTGTAGAAAGCCTAACGCAGCAAAATGAGAGGGAATTTCTTCATCCCCCTATCCAGGTCGAGGGGATTCTGCTTTATGGGAAGTTGGAGCTGATCACTCATCGAGGTTTGCTCTCTTTTGGAGAAAAGTCTTCTGAATCTCTTTGGAAAATATGGCCAAAACTTCTCCTCATCACCCAATTGCAAAATCTCTCATTCCCTACCACCGTCTTGTTTACCAAGGGATGCGAAACGCTCGATGTTTGCCTGAAAGACCCGGACGCCTCGCTGAAACGTTTTGTCAAATATGCATTGCTTGCTTTGGAAAAGCCTTCTCCCTTTCAGTCGAAGGTTTCGAAAGGTTTATTCACCGATCCCTACCTTGAAATGATTGAGCCCGATCTTTCGGTTGATTGGAGCCCTTACTTTGAGGAGGTCAATGGAATCCTTTAATTGTCTCGATCCTAACCAACCGATCGAAGGAACCATCTTTCTTGAAGCCTCCGCTGGTACAGGCAAGACGTTTGCTATCGAACATATCGTATGCCGATTGTTACTTCGCGGCATCCCCCTTGAAAAGATCTTAATCACCACCTTCACGAAAAAGGGGGTGCGCGATTTAAAGAGACGGATCTTTGAAAATATTAAAAAAATGGCCGCCCAATTAGACGGAGAAGCCCGCCTCATCCTCGAAAATCAGAGGGGGCAAATGGAAAATGCCGAGATTCACACCATCCACTCATTTTGCTACCGGTGTTTGAACGAATATGCGCTCGAGTCGGGGATTTCTTTTTCAGGAGGAGATCCTGAAAGTGAAGAGAAAAGACAGGAGGTGTTCAAGGCTATTTTCGATACTCTTAGAACAACTCTCGACGATACCGAATTTAGTCCAGGGCAACTTTTGCGACTGATGAGTCATTTCCAACGAAATACGATCAGACTGGTCGAGAAAATCGCCGACTTCTTAGAGTCTAATCCCCAATTGATCCCCTATCAACCCTATTCGGTACTTAGAAAGCAGTTTGATGAACTGATCCCCTCGATTTCAAAAGACGATCTCTACCTTCTCGCTGATGCACATAAAAAGTGCGCTAACCGAGCCGGCGATCTCTTTGCTTTTGTGACAGAGCAAATCGAAGGGTGCGATGATTTTGAGAAATTGATCTCGACAACCCCCTCGATTTTTGAATTATTCACCCCCTCTAACCTTAAAAAGGGAAAAGAACCTCCCCTACAGAATCAACGAGCCTTCGAGGCTCTTCAAGCGCTCGTGCTTGAAGCACAAGACCCCTTAATCACCTTTATGCGACTTGCCCAAAAAGCCAAGGAAAGGGTCGACCTTGTGGCAATGAAAAATCCCAACTATCTCCTCGATGCCATGGAAACGCGACTCGACCATCCCCCCTTCGTCAAACTTGTCAGAAGTCGCTATGTGGCCGTGATCATCGATGAATTTCAAGATACCGATCCCAAACAATGGAATATTTTTTCCTCCTTATTTCTCTCTTATGTTGATCCTTTTGTCGTGGTGGGTGACCCCAAGCAGTCGATCTACGCCTTTCGTGGGGCCAACCTCTCGACTTATCTCAAGGCAAAAGCCTCATTTAAGCACCACTACCGTCTTAACACAAATTACCGAAGTGCTAAACCCATCATTGAAACGATCAACCGCCTCTTTGACGAATCGACCACACAAGGCCTGTTTACTTTCGAGGAAGATCCCCTCTCTCTTACACATGAGCCGATCTTAGCCGCTAGAGAAGAACCAGGTCAAGTCACCGCCCTCATCTCTTGCGAAAGTGAAGAAAATATCATCCACTATATCGCCCATGAAATTTGTCGACTTAAAGTGGACGAAAACCGCTCACTAGATACAATGGCCATTTTGGTCAAAGACCGATTTCAAGCCCAGAGAGTCGCCGAAATCCTTTCCGAGAAAAAGATCCCTCTCCTCTCATCAGCAACAACCAACCTCATTGAAACCCAAGCATTCCGTTTCATAGAACTAGCGTTTCGCCTCTTTGAGAATCGCCGCGACACTTCCCTCTTCAATCAATTTCTCTGCCACCCCTTTGTTGGCAGGCCTTTTGAACGTTTGACTACTGACTTGACCCATCCTGATTTTGTAGAGGCCCTCACAAAATTTGCCCAAGTGACTACTTTGCCAGAGCTTTTAAGACAAACATTTGAAGAAAGACCGATCATCGACATCATTGCACAAAATCAAGACCACTACGGCGATTTACTCCAGTCGATTGAAACCATCTTTACCCTCAATCGCAGCAATCCCCTCTCGGCAATCGAATCCCTCAAGTCAACTTTATCCCCGATAAAAAGACGCTCATTATGCGAAACAGAAGCAGTACAACTGATGACAATGCACATGAGTAAAGGGCTTGAATTCGATGTTGTCTTTCCGATTGGAATCATCAGCCCCACTAAGTTCAAACAAGAATTTACCCACACGAAAGAAAAAACAAAACGTTTCTCCTCTGATGATCCTGATTCGATCAAACAAATTGCCGATCTTGATCGAGAAAAAATGCGCTTATTTTATGTCGCCCTCACCCGAGCGAAAACACTCCTCTACCTTCCCTTTCTCCTTGAGCAAAACAAATCCGCGCCCAAATGGGGAAGCGCCTCCCCCGCCGATCTCTTCCTCGCAAGGCTGATTGCCGACGAGCCCCTTTCACTCTCCCAAACTTACGAAAGAATGTGCGACCTTCCCCTCGAAACACTAAAAAAAGCCTTAAACCTTCCCACTATCCTCGTTGATAAGCAACCCTTGCCCCTGCCCTTGCCCCTGCCCTTGCCCTCATCTTCGCCCCTCTCCCTACCCCAACTTATCCTCAACGAATCCCGCCCACGCATAGCCTCATTCTCCTCTCTTGCAACCCCTTCCCATACAGAATTGACAGCCGAAGTCAATGAAAACACCCTCCCCCCAGGTCCCATCACAGGCAATCTCTTCCATCTCCTCTTTGAAAAAATCATCGAACTCGGCCTCTATCACCCCTGGAACCCCTCCCTCATTGAGCCCCTGATCGAAAAAGACCTCCTACACACACCCTTGTGTAACTGGATGAGCGAAGTCAAAGAGCTTGTTCAAGCAGCCTTCCACACCCCCCTTCTCGATTTCTGTCTCTCTGATGTCGATCCCAAAATGATGCTCCAAGAAGTTCCCTTCTTCTTTAGCGCCACCGATGAACTCGACCTTAAAGGATTTGCCGACCTCGTGTTTAGGCACCAAGGAAAATATTACATCCTCGACTGGAAACTCAATCTCCTCTCTGACTATACCCCCGCCACCCTTGAACAGGCGATGCAAGCCCACGACTATACACGACAGGCCTCCCTCTATGCCGACGCATTGAAACGTTACACATCTGTGATTCATCCCGATTGCCACTTTGAAGAACTCTTTGGCGGATCAATTTACTTTTTCTTACGAGGAAAAGAGCACGGGGTTATCCATTTAATAGAGCAAAGGAGCTACCTTTGATTCAAACGATTGACCTTCTCTTTGCGAAAACGATCCTCCCTACTGCCTCGAAGGAGGCCTCCCACTTCCTCTCCCAATTATTCGAGCAAAGTCGGCAAGGAAAGCCCTTTCTTGTGTTTGAACACCTACCCGATGAAATCCTTCCTCTTGCACAACAAGACCGCTCACCCATCGTCATTGAGAATCATCGTTGCTATTTGAGGAGAAATTATGAACTTGAAAAGGGGCTTGCCTTCCATCTTCATCGAATCGCTAGCCACCCTCCTGTTACACATCATCTGCCTCCCCCTTCCCCTGACCTATATCCCGCGCAAAGACGCGCCTTTGAAGCCATCTTCTCTCACAAACTCGTGATTGTCACAGGAGGTCCTGGTTGCGGAAAGACTTACTTAGCGAGCAAAATCATCGAGTCGTTCCCTGGAAAGCAAATCATCGCCACCGCACCCACGGGAAAAGCTGCCTTTCGACTGAAACATCCTAAAGCAACGACGAAAACACTCCACTCCCTCTTGCAAATTAAGCATGGGGAAGATTTTTCAAAACAAAGACGCCCGATTGTTTGCGATCTTCTCATCGTCGATGAATGCTCCATGATCGACATCCGGCTCTTCAAGCTCCTCTTTGAATCGATCCTTCCCCAAACCCACATCCTTCTCATGGGTGACCCCGATCAGCTCCCTCCCATTCAGGCGGGCCCCATTTTTAGAGAACTTTGCCACAAAGATTCCCTTCTTTCGATCAATCTCAATGAAACAAAGCGCACCGATGTCTCTTCCTTAAAAGAGCTCGCTACCTACTTTCGCGAAGGAGACGCAGCATCGGCATTAGTTCTTCTATCTGATCCCACCGCCGGGGTTAAACGGCTCGATCTTCCCCCATCACCACCCCTGATCAAAGAGAGAAATAGTGTAATCATCACCCCCTTCAAAAACGGCCCGTTCGGCACCGATGCGATCAATGAGCTACACAAAGAGATCGTCCCCTCGCCCATCATGATTACACAAAATGACTACAAACTAGGTTTGATGAACGGAGACATGGGACTTTACCAAGACGGCATAGCGACATTTGATAGACCTTATCCGATGGCCCTTCTCTACCAATATACATTAGCCTTTGCCATCTCGATTCACAAAAGCCAAGGGAGCGAATTTGATCACGTCCACCTCATCCTCCCCCCCAGTGAAGAGCCTTACACGCGCGAAATGGTCTACACAGCGGCCACCCGGGCACGTAAAACTCTCACCATTTACGCTTCGCCCGAAACCCTAGAGAGCGCGCTCTCACCACCAAAACCCCTACCCAGTTAAGTAGTAAAAAAATGATACAATGATATGAATGATGAAAAAGAAGAATTACCCTATTTCACATCTTCATGGTAGCAGGGAAATTGCAAAATTTTGGAAACTATCGCAGAAACTCTGAAATCTCTGCTCCAGATCTAGACTTGAGAGTTTCATCGTATTCAACCTGCAAGGCTCGTTCGATAAACTCAAAAAATTGACGGGGATTTTCTTCGACCAGAAAGGTACAATGATGAGAGCTAAGAGAGCGCTGAAGGTAGGTTTGTGGATCAGTCTCACTCTCGGGATTCACAGCGTGGAACAGTGAAGCCGCAAAGGGGATAATGTCATCCGTCTCTACTTGAGAAACAAGCTTTTCCCCATGAATTTTGTTCCAAGCCTTCTCTCCATCTGCCTTCCATTCAGAAAATCGGATTAAAAATTTTACAAAGACACTGGCTGTGCGAGATTGAATTAGCCTTCCGGGTAAAGTTTCTCCAAATTTATCCGCAAAGAGAGTGTCAATCTTTTTAAAATTGGCGATCAGATCTAGGCAAGGAAACATGGCAAGCTGAGCCACCGAGTTAATCAAGACTAAGGGGGAAAGAACAAAACTCTTCCCTATTTCGAACAGAGCCTCCCCTGCGCGCCTCCATTCAGTCAAACAAAGCGCTTCAAAGAAGAAAAAAACAAACAGAGTCACACGTAACGCTAAATAAGGGAGGAGGTGAATCATTTCACCAACGGAAATCAAAGCCCTCCTCAAAGGAGGATAATAGAGCTCATTGTGCTCTTTATAAGACATAAGAAATCGAAGAATATTTTCGACAAGTTCGGACAAGAGAAATTCTCCTGCAACTTGTTCAAATTGATTTAGGGTGTTTTCCCCCAAATAGTGCATCTCTTCTCCTGGTTTTTGATGACGGGCAGCAACTTCAATGCCCACAATCCCGCCAAGAGAGAGTCCGTGCATAATGATGTTGCCAGGTCGAATACCTTCGACCATGGTAAGGTGCTCGACAAGAGCATCGACATCATCGACGAGATCTTCATAACTGACTGAAGTTAAGTAAGATGTATTAGGCCTAGATCCTCGATAATTTGTCACACCCACGCAAAGCCCCGTCAGGCATGCTAATCTATTCAAAAAAAGATACAATTCAGATGCAGAATTATTGTGGGTTACAGAATTAGGAAGTGCAAAAATCAACCACTTTTGCCGTTCGGGGGGGAGATCTTTTTGAACGTTAGGAACAATCGTTAAAGCATCAAGTTCTACGCCATCCTTTCCGAGGGTAATGGGATTGATCGAGACCCCATAAAAGTCATTGATCTCTTCGATTTTATCTTTGTAAAAATCGGGGTTTCCTCCTCCTCCTATGAAGGGGCAAATCGCCAGATTTACCAGCCACTGGGAGACTTTTTTTAAGGGATTGGGAAAGCAGCTCTCTTCTTTGGGTGCAGCCTTTGGAAATTCATAAGGGGGAAACGCCCGATCTGTAGAATGAATGTATCCCAGTGAGTTAATCATTTTTCCGAGCACCAACCTTAACTATTTAAACGGGCAAGCCGCTTCCACTCTACGAGATCATTGGCGTAGACTTCCTTAATGTCGATCTTGCCAGAAAAATAGGCAGAAGCAATGAGAGTCACAGCGATCCCAGTAAGGACCAGAGGATGTCCTATCATTAAACTACAAAGAGAGAAAATGATCGTAAGCGAAATTGCTTTTGCAGCTACAGAGGCCACCCGATGAATATTTCGGATCTGTTCCAAATGCTCTCTTCGCTTTCCAGAACACTCCGGATGGATATACTCAGCTCTAGAAAGAAGAGTATTCTCGTATCTTATCTTTGTGCCAAGGTAGGGAATACAATAGATTAGGCCATTAATCGCTGCATCAATCCAATCAGCATTAGTCAACTCTCCCGTTGATGGTTGTGTCTTCTCAGCGCGTTCGGGGAGCTCTACTTGCTTAATTTGTTGCAAGTATCCCTGGTAAAGACCTTCCTTATTAGAATAGAGCAAACAGGTCTTGATGATGACAGAAATGATGAGAAAGGGAAGTAGATGGAGAGAGAAAAAGCCAAACCCAACCGCTATAAAAGTCTCGGTTTCGGAGGCAATGCCAAAAAAGAAATCGCTCACCTGAAGGTTCCGGATCGCCTTTTTGACTTTGAGATCAGCCTCGCCTTGGGTAATGGCGCCGTCAGAAATTTCTTTAATCTTATCCGCGGAATAGACCACTTCATAGGTTTTATAGAGCATTCCTATGATCGGAATAAGAAAGACCGCAAACTGTAATAGGTGGGTTTTCCGATTGGCAGAATACTCTTCTTTCAGCTCTGAATAGGCAGTGCAACATCTTGGCAGAGGATAAGGCTGCTGTGGCTCTCTCGGCTCGGGGGGTATACAAGTGACTTCCACGATCATCCCTTAATTAAGATTTGATTATTATATCAAATCTTAATTAAATGTGTCACCAATTAAGATTCATTATTACGAATTTGAAGGAGACGGGCTTCAATATAATCAAATGATTTTTTTAAATGAGAGTTTGGCCAATTTTCGCATCTTGGGATCATCCCATCCTTTAGAGCACCCAAACGTGTAAATACCGTTTCAAAACCTCCAGGAGTGGGCTTTTTCTCTTTGATAAGAATGTCTTTAATGAGTGTCAAAAGATTTTTTGCGCGTCTTGTGTCAAAATGGTTTTCATTGGAAAATTTATAGATCAGATTACAACAGCGACCATCTTCCTTCATCTCTGTTTTTAATAACTCATCGGTGACGGCTCTAGCCACAAACTTCCTATATAAAAACACCAATCCGGTGAAAAAGAGCTCAGCACACAAAATCACAAGGACAATCTCTGGATTTATCGGGGTTAAAATTAAGAGAGCGACAGCATGAATGACCCTAGAAAAAAGAAAAATCCCGTCATTAACTCTCAATTCGCCAACACGATCTTCCAAATCTTCAAATTTTTCCTTTACAGTTCTTTCTACGGAATAAGTCCTTTGTGGGACCGAAAGGCTTACAGTATTGATGATTCCATCGTTGATTTTAATGAGGGTTCCAACAAAAGGTGCCGTATATAGGGCCAAAGTCTTTAAATTTGCTGACCACTGAGAAATATAAGGCTCCATGGCTTCCATAGGAGCCCAATTTTGAGCTAAGTAAGGCTCGGTGAGATCACACTCTTGATTCGCATTTATGGGGGGAAATTGAATAAAACCGGCCATAGCTCTCCGTCCTTCGGAACTATTATAAGAAATTTATGCCGATTTATCCAGAGGAAAGGCTTTTGCTTGATTCAAAAAATTTTTACTATCGAGCTTCTTTGATCAGTTGCTGGTAATTCCTTTGAGCCAGAGCCAGCATTACAACAGCGCACGCCAACGTGGGCGCTAAGGCCGCGGCCACTAATTCAAATGTGGGCGATACTATAGTAGAAAAGAAGAGAAGGTTCAAGAGATTAGCCACGATATACAGCACATCTTGGGCTTGCTTTTCTCGAGTGATGACACGCGCCCGCTTTTCCATTTGGCTACTAAACTCTAACAACCTACCCTTTGAGGCCTCACTTTTAAGCCCAGAAACGCCATTACATAGCCGGCTTATCCAATCAACAACTTTAATGGCCGTTCCTGCAAAAGGAATCATGTAGAGTGCAGTATACAGAAAGGACTCTGGCCATTCCGTAAAGAGGGTGTCTCCAATTTCCTGAACAGTTTCAGTAAGAGTAAGCCCTAGCCCCCTATTTTGTCCTAAAGCATCCATAAAAACTCTCCTTTTAAGATGAGGTTATTGTAGAAGGGTTGAAGGTTTTTTCCTATCAAAAAACTAGCGAAACAACTACAATAATTGGCCTTATTAATTATAAATTTCGATATTTATGGCATCTATTTCTTTTTCCCCTCCTTTCTTAAAAGCTCCTATAGACCGTCATGAGGCCGCCTTAACAATTCAAAGCCGCTGGAGAAGACGTCTTGTAAAGCATTCCCCTTTTATCCCTAGAGGTGAAAAAAAGCACTTAGAGAAAATCTTGGAGAGTATGAAAGTCCAGGGCCTTGAAACCGTCGTACGGGCTCCCTCTGGCGGTTCCCCTGTTTACCTACCTGCGGGATGTTCTATTGTCTTTAAAAAAGCAGGTATGTGGCATGCTGGCGAGCGTTTAAGAAAAATGGTTTATTTGAGAGAAATCCTCCAATCTCAGGGTTCTACTCATTTGGTTATTCCCCAAGCTCGTGTCGTGCAGGAATTCATTGCTGAATCCAAACTTCCAATTGATGATGATGACTACTACAATATGAACCTTTATTTATCTCACTTACAACTTTTTGATCAGCCTGTGCGGGAAATGACAAGATTGTGCTCGAAGGTCTACTTTTCAGATTGGGTTACCTATACACTAGCTCCCCTGGGGAGAATTCCCCACGTAGAAGATCTCGTTCGCTATGATAACTTCCCTTTCTATCTCCAGAATGGCAAAGCATACATTGGCCTTATCGACACAGAAGACATTGACTTTTGTGAAAATCCTCGATCCTTTACCCTTTTGGCGAGAGTCTTTCCCTATCATTTGCATATCATCAGAGAAGAGCTTAGAAAACTTGATAAAGATGTAGATGAAGAGGCGCTTGAAGAAGCCGGGCAAAAAGGAAAAATCTTTCTAAAAATGGGGTACATCGATTTTGCTCGTTGGCTTCATGCCAAAGGAATTTCTCGGGTCAACCTTACTCATTCGTTTATCTCATTTGGTCCCTCAAAGTTGAAGGCTATCGAAAATGTTTTGTCAGAGTATGATCTTTCGCCTGATCTAGCTGCACCTATTTATGATATTTTCGAAAAATATCTCAACTCTCTTCTAGAAACCAATCAGACTTCAGTAAAATCGACACTTGTTGCTAGTCGAACCATTATCGTAAAACATACGACATTTCGAGATGCTCTTGAACAGATTGATTTCCCCTCTCTCGATCGCCAAGAATTCACCACTATGGCTCTTACCCTCCTCAATGATCTGATGACACAACTCGCTGAAGAGGGGGAGATTTTCTCTTACATTCCTCCCCATGAAGCCTCTGGTGACAAAAGAAGCTTTTGGCTACGTTACTAGTGGTTCAATGAAAAGGGTCCACGGCTTTTCTTGAAAGTGGCCTTGCCATGAGGGAATCGGTTGGAGGCGTAGTCCATTTTTACGCCATAGCTCTAGCTTTCTAGAAATGGGACTCATGACAAAGGTGAATAGATCCGATTGCCAATTCGTGTCCCCAAAGGGAAGATCTATTTCGAGTGACTTTGTTTTAAAAAGATTGAGGATGATTTCGCTAAAGAGTGTTTGTACTTGGAACGATTGCTCGCTAGCCCAATCGCGCATAGCTTCGAAGTGGCTAAGTCTCGGCATTCCGAAAGATGCAAATAGCTGAGAAATTTGTGTAATCTCTTCGGCTGTGAGGGGATTTTGATGATATGCCTCTTCAAATTTCCCTTCCACTTCATCGCGGACATAGGTGTAGGTGTTGGTATTGGAATTCCATCCTTTGCGGAATTGCTTAAGTCCTGGTTTAAAGAGAAACGCGTGAACGGGACTGGTCATTAAGATTCCCCTCATGGGATCGGCATCAAAACGGCTAGTCAATGGATAGGGAGCATCCTTTGTCCATTCGAGTAGGTGACAGAGAAGATCGTGGGGTGTTTTTGGTCTCATCTCATATTTTTTAGGGCGATTGACCATACGAAAATAACACGAGATGAGATCTTCTACAGAGCCGCCTGATTCGTAGGCCCAGGGAGTTCGCTCTCCACCTTCTCTGAGGCTTTTTAAGTGCATCTCCTTTGTGCGCAGGATCGCTTTTTCTATGAATCGATCTTCTTTGACTTTGTGGGTAAGTCTTTCGATCAATTCCCCCATCCTTTCTAGATCACTGCCTTGGATGAGCATCATCTCGATTGCTTGAAAAAAAGCAGCGAGTTTCTCGCTGTATTCTTCTTTTGAGTAAATCATCGTCCAAAGAGAGGGCTCTCTGCGTCCATATTTGTAGAGGAGGCGAAAACCTGCCGGGCGGTCTTGCAACACCTCTCCTTGATCCGAGATCATTTCAGGATCGAACACTTCTTGAAAATATTCGGGGATGAGCCTCATTAATTCATCCATCAGGAAATTATAAAATACATTGATCTTTTTTCCCCGTTCCACCTCTTCCCGAATCGTTTCTTGACTAAGATAGAGGTGGTGAGCCTTGACTTGGATCTCCCCTCTCAATCGCCTGATTCTGTCTGGATCATCCGCATTCGAAAGGATGGTTTCAAGATCGATGATTTGCTGCTCTGTGATCGCTAAGTCGTCTTGAAGATGCTCGACCTTTTGATTGACTTCTCCGATAAGCTCTTCGAGAAATTGTACAATCAATTCCCCCAATCCCCCTTCTTGCTTGGGATCAAGACCTAGAGACGTATACATATTCCACTGGGAAAACTCGGTTTTCCAGTCTGAAAGGGATGCTGCAGCAAACTCATAAGCCTTAAGCAAAAGTGATTGAGTTTGCCCTTTAAATTTTTCCTCGGCAACAAGAGGATTTTCTGCCACCCGAGAGATGTAACGTTTCACATTTTCCCCGGGAAGAGCAGGGGGGGCTTTTTTCCCAAGAGCTTCGATGAGTGAGGGGTCTAGGTGGCTGTAAGGTCCCATCAAATGAAGGGTATCACCAGGCCCCGTTTTGATGCTAAGCGGCACTCTAACTTCTTTACCATCGATGATCCGTCTCAAACTTCCACGTGTAACAATGTTATACAATTCTTCAAATAGGACGTAGGGCTGCTCGTATT
Source organism: bacterium (assembly GCA_021847505.1). GTDB lineage: Bacteria > Chlamydiota > Chlamydiia > Chlamydiales > 2-12-FULL-49-11 > JAJZEO01. The sequence goes on along the minus strand of JAJZEO010000016.1, from coordinate 59,442 downwards.
GGACAATCATCAAGGGGGCTGTTGCAAAGCAGGAACCAACACTCTGCCTAAGTGGGGACAATAGGGCCATAAGTAGCGCCACGGAGAGTTCCCGCTTTTCAGGCTTCTTATTTACGGTCCATTCGATAAGGGATTCTATGTAGCGGTTAGAAAGCGGCAATGAGAGTTGCTTAAGACGCAGCCTTGCGTGGGGGCTTTCGATAAATAGTGCGAGGACATTTTTTACATGCGCAGAAAACCAAGTTTGAAGATAGGTCGAGTCTGGGAGTTTTAGCGTATTTTGATAATGTCTGCCTGTTTCAAGATCAAACTCTCCCTTTCCATCTATTAATCCTTCGGCGAGGAGCTTCGCTCGCCTCATACATACGACTTGGTCTAGGTCGCAAATGCCCGCTTCAATGGTTTGCTTGCAAACCATCCTCTCTTCTGATATCCTTAGAACGTCCATGAACTTTTAATTTTATTGCCCTTTTAAAATGATGATAACATGTAATGAAAAAGAAGTCGAAGTCTCTGAAGGAATGTCAGGGCTCGACTTGATAGAAAAGTTAAATTTACGTGCTCCGGAGGAGGCTTGCGCCCTCTTCGTCAATGGAGAACCTAAAGATTTTTCCGCCCCTCTCAAGTCGGGAGACATTATCGAAATCCATTCATTTGCCGATAAAGAAGGAAAAGAAGTTTTTTGGCACACGTCTGCCCACGTACTGGCTCAAGCGATTTTACGCCTCTACCCTGATGCAAAACCGACGATTGGCCCTCCTATTGACCAAGGATTTTACTACGATTTTGCCAATCTCTCTCTTAGCGAGGCCGATTTCGAAGCGATTGAAAAAGAGGTGCAGGCTATCATTAAAGAAAATTATAAGCCCCAAAGAAAGCAGTTCGCCACTAAGAAAGAAGCAGAGAAATCCTTTACAGCAAATCCGTTTAAACTCGAATTGATCAAAGAATTTGAAGAGGGTTCTCCCATCACTGGATATCAGCAAGGCGAGTATTTCGATCTTTGTCGTGGCCCCCACTTGACAAACATTGGGAAAATCAAAGCATTCAAATGCATGAAAACATCCGCTGCTTACTGGCGCGGCGATCAGGAAAGAGAATCGCTCACTCGTGTTTATGCCATTTCATTTCCTGACAGAAAGATGCTGAAAGAATATCTTGATCTTCTCGAAGAAGCAAAAAAACGAGATCATCGTGTACTGGGCCAAAAGCTCGGTTTGTTCCGTTTTTTTGATGTGGCTCCTGGTATGCCTTTAATCGAGCCGCATGGAATGATCATTTGGAACAAGATGCTCGACTTTTGGCGTGAGCTTCACCGCAAGGCTGGTTACACAGAGATTAAGTCGCCCATTATGATGGACCGCTCTCTTTGGGAACAATCAGGTCACTGGGCCAATTATCGTCAAAACATGTACTTGAGTGAGATTGACGAACGCACTTATGCGATTAAGCCAATGAATTGCCCTGCATGTATGCTTTTCTTTGCTTCGAATAAGCATAGCTACCGCGATCTACCTATGCGCGTGGGAGAGGTAGGCAATGTGCATAGACATGAAATGTCAGGCTCTCTTTCTGGCCTCCTTCGCGTTCGTTGTTTCCACCAAGATGATGCCCACATTTTCATGAAGCCCGAAGACATTGAATCGGAAATCTTGGGAGTTTTGAATCTCGTGACCGAACTTTACGCTCCCTATGGTCTTCAGTTTAACCTTGAATTATCCACAAGACCTGAGAAAAACACCATTGGTTCCGATGAAGATTGGGAAATGACTACAAAGGCTCTCAAAGCCGCTCTTGATCATTGGGGGAAAGAGTACCGTATCAATGAAGGAGATGGTGCTTTTTATGGACCCAAGATCGACATTCACGTAAGGGATACCATTGGTAGATCGTGGCAATGTGGAACAATCCAACTCGATATGTCGCTTCCTGAGAGATTCAACCTAGAATATACCTCATCTGATGGAACTCCAAAACGACCGATCATGATCCACCGCGCTTTGTATGGTTCTTTGGAGCGTTTTTTAGCGATCATTATCGAACATTTTGCTGGCCGATTCCCCCTATGGCTTAGCCCAAGGCAGATCCGAATCGTTACTGTCGCCGACAGGCATCTCCCCTTTGCGGAGGTGATCAAGGAGGCATGCGAAAATCATGGCCTTCTCTGCGATATTGACAGCACCAACGAGTCTGTAAGTAAAAAGATCCGATTAGCCCAAATTGAACAAGTCAATTATATGATTACCTTGGGCGATGAGGAGTGTGAGAAGAAAACTGTTTCTCTTAGGACTAGGCTAGGGGCAAAGCACCAAGACCTCTCTCTGGACCATTTCTTTAGCGCGGTCACAAAGGAAGCACAAACAAGATCCCTTCAATCCCCCTTTGATGAGGCCCCATGATTTCTGTAGATGTGTTACCTGTTGTCATGATCCCCGCTACTTGTATGTTGATTTTGACACAAAACAACCGCCTCTCTTCTTTGCTTCGTCTATTAAGAGAACTGAAAACATCTGAAATTAGATCGCATGAAAAGGTCGAAACATTTTTTTTTAAGCGGGCCCGTTTTCTGCAAATAGCGATTTTATGCGAATATACATCGATCGCCCTCTTTACTCTTGCAGCTTTTTTTATCATTCTCTCGACAATTGCATCCTCTTTGATGTATATTATTGTTATTTTATTAATTACTGGTTGCTTTATGACATTCCTTGGTGTTATAAGTGCGATAGTAGAAGTATCTTATGCAACAACTCTTTTCAGTGATGAAGAGGACATTTTTCGCAAAGGGAGAAAATCGTGACTCATCAAAAACCTATTTTTGTCAGCTATTACACAAAAAACACCCTCTATGAAAAAGAGGCCCAGGATCTAGTTGCCTCATTAAAGAAATTTGGCCTTCAGCACGATGTCTGTGCCATAGAAGATCGAGGGTCTTGGAGCAAGAATTGTTGTTACAAGCCTGAATTCTTATTGAAAAAACTTGAAGAGCATAAAGCACCTTTGATTTGGACTGATGCTGATAGCGTTATTGTTAAGAAGCCCGACTTTTTTGATACCTGTTATGCCGACTGTTCTTTTTACGTAAATGACCACGTAGAACCTAATCATGAAGCAAAGATTCTCTCTGGCACTTTTTATGTTGCCAACACTGCCTCTGCTAAAAAGCTTCTTACTCTCTGGAAAAAAGAGTGCGAAAGAATGCTCTCCAGTTACAAAGGCACCGTATTGGATCAAGTGGCACTAAGAAGGGTCGTTCTTCACTATCCCACCATCGTTGAGATGAAGCGTCTTCCAGAAAAATATATTCGTATTGTTCGCACCAGAGAAGATCGGGAAGAGCCTGGTGATGCAGTCATTGTCCACTACCAAGCCTCTCGAATTACGCGCACTTTTGAGGAAAACGACGTGACTCCTGCCTTCACTCAAGCCCTATCATCTCAGGAACTCAAACGCGTTCACACCGACTAGTCGCTTGCCCCTGCCCTTGCCTTTGCTCTTGCCCCATTCATTTAAGGCGAGCGCAATCGCCTTTTCGGTTTCTTCGCAAACAGGCACCATGGGAAGGCGCAGTTTGTTTTCAATGAGGCCAGAGAGAGTCATCGCGCATTTGATTCCCTGAGGGTTAACTTCGAGATTGAGCGCTGTGATCAGCGCTTCTATCTCTTTGTAACAGTCAAGCGCCTCATCGTGCTTTCCTTCTAGCGCCAAAGAAAGGATCTTTTTCCATTGTCTTGGCATAAGATTGCCAATGACAGAGATACACCCAACTCCCCCCTCTTTGATCACAGGGAGCGTGAGGTCGTCATTTCCTGACAAGATCCTAGCTTCGGGCATAATGCGGCAAATGCGTGCGATTAAGCTTGGATCTGTCCCACAATCTTTAATGGCTACAACTCCGTCAATTTGATGTAACGTTGCAAGTTCTTCCGCGTTTAATGATATACCGGTTCGTCCAGGATGGTGGTAAATCACAACAGGAAGTCCCACTTCTGCAAGGGCAGAAAAATGACTAAAAAGGCCTCTAAAGCATGGCTTGTTGTAATAAGGAACCGTAGCAAGACATCCATCGGCTCCTGCTTGTTTGGCAATTTGTGCCCTTTTAATGCTTTTTCTTGTGCAATTGGTACCACATGTGGCAATGATCTTGAATGAATCATCTGAGAGGTCGATAGCCATGTTTACGAGGGATTCAAGTTCGTCATCAGAAAGTGTTGGTCCTTCCCCTGTCGTCCCTCCAATCACAAGCCCATCCGTTCCCCCATCTTTCTGCATTTGAATGAGCGACTTTGCAACCGAATAATCGATAGCGTCCCCACCATCCGTAAATGGTGTCACTAGCGCAACTATGCTTCCTTGCAACTTCATTACGTTATGTTATGCTAAAGAGCTGTTTGAAGTCATCAACTTCTTCGATCATCTCTTCGATGAATTGTTTGAGGGGGGAATATTGTTGAATGGAAGAGGTCGTTTTGACGAGGTAGACCCCCGGTCCCTCTGTATGATTGATCACGAGATCGGTACCATGGAAAAAATTGACTCGTTGTCTTATGGCAAAACATTCTTGAATTTGGCGCGAGCATTTAGTCAATTGAAGAGAGGATAATTTCAAAGAAATTCTCCAACCTCCTTCCCCTTCTTCTATTCGACAAACTATTTGATCTCGCCCAAGGGGAAGTACAACAAATTTTCTTGTTGCTAGCTGAGTAATGATATAGATGTAAATTCGATAATCCATCCCAATAATTATACTCTCACTCCCTATTAAGCTAAATACCAAATCAGCTTTGAAAATGGACGCGGTGGGTTTTTGTGAGAAGCGCTGCTGCGAAAAGGGTCGAAACGGCCGCCACAATAAAGGGAACCTGGCTGTGAGCCTGAAGAAAAAATCCCCCCATAAAAGGGGCTAACATCATGGATAAAGATTGAATTGACTGGCTGAGCCCTAAAACTTTTCCTTGAATGCGGTGATCGGCTGCATTGGAAATCGCCGCCGTGAATAAGGGCCAAATCCCTCCCGCAAAAAAGACCGATGTCCCGGTCAATAGAATAAAACCTTTCATAGAGTGGGGAAGCGGTATAAAGATGGTTGTCAAAGAAAAAATCACCAATGAAGTGAACACTAAATATTTTGTTTCAAAGCTTGTCTTTGCTATGAAATGGATGACAATGGTTCCTAAAATCCAGATACACCCTGCTAGGGCGCTAATGTCCCCGATCATAGAAATCGTTGAACGGAACTCCTGTACCATGATCGCAGGAATAAACTGATAGAGCATATTCCAGCCGAATAGGAAGAAAAAATAGATGAGGTATAACTCTCGTACTGCTCCTCTTCGAAAGGCCATTTGGACGTTGTGAACTGATGCAATCATGTCATAAGGTTTTTTACACTTTTGCTGGAGCGTCTCTTTGTAAAGAAGGGCCATAACGATCAAATTGCACACCGCAAGGATGGATCCTATCCACATAGGAAAGGCGGGATTAAAGAAAGAAAAAACCTCTTTATCTGCTAATTTTCCCCCAACAAAAGGCCCAAGTACAAACATCACCCCAGCGAGCGCTGAACCATAGCTAAAATAGCGGACCTTTTTCTTTTCACTTCCTGCCAAATCGACCAATGTGGCCAAACAAACGGTCATATTCCCCGCCGCCAATCCTGTTAAAAAGCGTCCCAAGAAAAATAGGGCCAAGTGATGCCACCAAATTGACAAAGCACACAAAGCATACCCTACCGCTTCGATGGACAGTGTCACGAGAAATACCGGTTTTCTCCCCTTTCGGTCAGCAAACTCACCGCACAATGGGGAAAAGATAAACTGGGCTAGAGGAAAAGAGGCGAGAAAAAAGCCTAGCAAGATCGAACGGATATTTCCCGGCACTGAGTTTTTTATGATCGATTGCTCGGGGTCCAAAAATAGCGGGGCTAAAATGGGAAATATGATCGTTGCACTTAAGGAAGCAATTGCAAAAGTCAACATGATGGCAATAAGCGATCTTTTTTTCCCCCAATTCTTCATACCTTACACCTGCCAGTCAATCGGTTCTTTGCCCCATTTTGCTAAGCATTCGTTCGCCTTCGAGAAGTGGCGGCAGCCAAAAAAATTTTCAGCTGAATAAGGCGAAGGATGGGCAGCTTTAAAGACAGCATGTGGATGCTCACAACGATCAAGGATCGTATCGCATTTTTCTGCAGCAGATCGGCCCCACAGAAGAAAGACCAAGGGATCTTCTCGTTTGCTGAGCTCCCCAATCACTTTATCGGTAAACGTTTCCCAACCGTGTCCATAATGGGATTTTGGTTCCCCTTGCCGCACCGTTAAGGTCGCATTCAACAAGAGAACCCCCTGCTTTGCCCAGCTTACCAAGGAACCATGTGTTGGCATCGTGATGCCCACATCCTCGATAAGTTCTCGGTAAATGTTTTTTAGAGAGGGCGGTATTTTGATCCCTGGCTTTACGCTGAAGCAGAGGCCCTCTGCTTGATTGGGACCATGATACGGGTCCTGTCCCACGATGACCACCTTCACTTTCTCAAAAGGGGCGTAACGAAAAGCGGCAAATACTTCATCCATCGGTGGGTAAACGACCTTCCCCTCTTTGACTTCTTGCTCAAGATATTGCTTCAAATCGGCTATGTACGGCTTCTTGACTTCCTCGTCAAGTAGTGAGCGCCAACTTTTTTCTAACATCATTGTCATAGTGGCCCTTGACATTTACACAAAGCGAGTTTAACATCTTATTGCTTTCTATTAAAGAATTCTGTTTTCAGGGTGTAGCGCAGCCTGGTTAGCGTGCAAGTCTGGGGGGCTTGAGGTCGAGAGTTCAAATCTCTCCACCCTGAAATGTTACTAAATTCCCTTGCCCCTGCCCTTGCCCCTGCCCTTACCCATGCCCTTGCCCGAAAACCCCTGTGGGAAAAGCTGTCGATAACCTGTTCAATCATTGTTCGGTAATCCGTTGAAAAACTTTCCCTGTTGAAAAGCCCCACTTTTTGGACAACCCACTGACATGTTTTGCACACTTTTTTTGCTTCAAATTCATTGATTCAATTCCTCTTCCCTAAAAATTATCGACATTTCCACAACGAAATAAGAAGAAGAATATAATATAAGAATACTATATACATATTCTTTCCCTGTGTGGAAAAGAGGATCTAATGACGCTAGAAATCAACAAAGAACTCACAGCAAAACTCTTTGATACCGAAGGGCTTTCTTTTAAAGAGCTCCTTTGTTTAGAAAGAACTCCGTGGCACTGGTTGGATGAGCTAGAAGCGTTTGTAGAGAAAAACGGAGTTTCGGATTTGGGACCCGATGTTTTCGTAGAAGGTCGGGTTTTTGTCGGAAAGGGCACCATAATTCGAAAGGGGGCCTGTTTGCGGGGACCGGTGGTCATCGGCGAGAGATGTGTGATAGGGCATCATGTTGAGATCGTCAGATCGCTCATTTTTGACGAAGCAAAAATTCCCCATTTAAATTACGTGGGAGACACGATCGTTGGTTCGCGGGTGAATATGGGGGCAGGAAGCATTTGTGCGAATATGCGCTTCGATAAGGGGGAAATTTTTGTAGGCAATGTAAACACCCAGAGAAGAAAATTGGGAGCACTTATTGGCGACGATGCATCGATCGGTTGTAATGCGGTTCTAAATCCAGGGACCATTGTGCTTCCAAGAAAGATCGTAATGCCATGCAAAAATGTGGGGGGCATTATTCAGTGAGCCTTCTGCTATTGAAAGGGTATAAGGAGAGAATCGATCTTGCCCTAGAAGAGGAGTTTACAGCGGCCAATCATCTAGAAAGGGCCATGCATTATGCGCTTCTTTCGGGAGGAAAACGAGTTCGACCAATCATTACTTTGATGGTGGCAGAGGGACTGGGAATGGGATTAAATGTAATTCCAAGCGCCTTAGCTGTTGAGTTTTCACACACAGCATCGATCATAGCAGATGATTTACCCTGCATGGATGATGAAAAAAAACGGAGGGGAAGAAGCTGTGTTCATATAGAGTATGGTCAGGCCACAGCCATCTTAGCTAGTTATGGTTTGATTACTGCTGCGTATGGAAAGCTTGCTGAGAACGGGAGGATATTGGCAGACCAAATAGGGGAGGCAGCCTTTGAAGTGCTTGAGTCTGCGGTTGCACTCTCTTCCAAGGCGTCTGGTTGCAAGGGGGCCACACTCGGGCAAGAACTCGACTTATTTGAAAAGCCCGACAGCTTAGAAGCACTGGAAAACTTGATCTACTTGAAGACGATTACGTTTTTTGAAATGGCCATGGTTTTTGGATGGATGTTTGGTGGGGGAGGCTTGTCCAAACTAAATGAAGTGAGAGAGGCGGCTTATCATCTAGGGATGGCCTTTCAAGTGCGCGACGATCTTTTAGATTATTCAGAGGACGAGACACGAGGGTGCCTGTCCAACTTTGCTGTCATGCTCGGCAAAGAGGAAGCCTTGATTCGATTCTACAAAGAAACAGAAACCTTCCGTGAGAAGATCACAGAGTTAAAGCTGTCGAGTCACTCATTCGAGGCCCTTCTAGAAGCCCTAGAAAAGGGGCTTTAATCGGACGCCCCAACTTCGACGGTTTCACCTTCTGGTTTTGCAGGAGAGTAGCCAGACGCGCCAAATTTTTCTTTATACTTGGCTAAAATGACCCCCTCGATCTCATCCAGAAGAACAGGATTTTCTCTGAGTTCTTTTCTTGCTGCTTCACGACCTTGATATCGATGAGTCTTGTAGCTGAGCCATGTCCCTTTTTTGTCGATGATTCCAGTGTCGATTCCAAGGTCAATTAGAGAGCCGGCACGAGAGATCCCTTCATTAAAGAGAATATCGAATTCAGCCGAACGGAAAGGGGGAGCCATTTTATTTTTGACCACTTTCACTTTCACCCTATTTCCACAATCGATCCCTTCGCTATCTTTAATGGCGGCAATGCGACGAATGTCCAACCGAACAGAAGCATAAAATTTAAGAGCTCGTCCCCCTGTTGTGGTCTCTGGGCTACCAAACATCACACCGATCTTTTCTCGTATTTGGTTAATAAAAATTGCGCAAGTGTTTGACTTAGAGAGGGTGGACGTGAGTTTTCTTAGAGCTTGGGACATCAATCTGGCTTGTAGACCCACATGAGAATCTCCAATTTCTCCTTCGAGCTCGCTTTTGGGTACAAGAGCCGCCACAGAGTCAATAACGATCACATCAACAGCATTAGATCGAGCAAGCATCTCTGCAATGTTCAAGGCTTCTTCTCCGCTATCTGGCTGAGAGATGAGGAGTTCATTAATGTTTACGCCGATTTTTGCTGCATAAGTAGGGTCAAGGGCGTGTTCTGCATCTATATATGCGGCAACGCCACCTCTTTTTTGGCAATTGGCTACGATGTGGGTAGCAAGGGTGGATTTTCCTGAAGATTCGGGGCCGTAAATTTCTACGATACGTCCGCGAGGAACGCCACCGATGCCAAGAGCAAGGTCGAGAGTAATCGATCCGGTGGGGATCACTTGCACGCTGTGTGTAGAAGAGTGTTTTCCTAGTGACATAATAGCGCCATCCCCAAACTGCTTTTCAATATGAGATAAGGCCGACTCTAAGGCTTTCTTTTTTGCTTCTTGTTCCGATGGTTTCATATGACACCTCAAATGTTCAAGTAAACCGATATAATATTAAACCACTGGACAAAAAGAAAGGGATATTTCAATTTATGTTGAAATATGATCGGGAGGCCGAAGTGACCTTTCTTGCGGGTGATGTTGGAGGGACGAAGACGCTGCTGGCCCTTTACGACTATCATGGAGGAAATCTAAAGGAAACACGACGAAAGAGATATCTTTCAGGAGAACATAAATGTCTTGAAGAGATCATCGAAGATTTTCTTAAGGAAGAGAAAAAGCCACCATCGCGATGTTGTTTTGCCATTGCGGGGCCAACAGAAGGGGGAGTTTCCCACACGATTAACCTACCATGGGTGGTCTCGGCGGAAAAAATCTCAAAACATTTCAATATCGAATCCACATTTTTGATCAATGATTTAGTAGCTAATGCATGGGGAATAAGAGAGTTATCCTCAAGTGATTTAATGACATTGAATCAGGGAACACCTCTAAATGACGGAAATCAAGGAATGGTTTCTCCAGGAACAGGATTAGGGGAGGCCGTATTATTCTATGATGGAAAGCAGCGTATTCCTGGGGCATCAGAGGGTGGCCATGCAGATTTTTCTCCAAGAAATGATCAAGAGGTTGAACTTTTCAAATATCTAAAGGGAAAATTTGGGCATGTCTCCAAAGAACGGGTTTTATCCGGACAGGGCATTGTTAATCTTTATCAATTTCTCGTCGACACGGGAAGATATAAGCCGGGACCCGCCGTTTTAGAGAGAATGAAAAACGAGAACCCAGCAAAAGTCATTACCGAAATGGGCATTAGTAATGAAAACGAGTGTTGTCAAACATTGCTCTCTTGGTTTTGCTCTCTATTAGGGGCAGAAGCGGGAAATTTTGCTTTATCGATCATGGGAACAGGGGGAATTTTTCTTGGGGGAGGGATTGTTCCCAAGATCATACCCGAGTTAAAAAAAGGGGAATTTATGAAAGCTTTTGTTAATAAGGGCAGGTTAACATCATTACTTTCCTCGGTGCCAGTTCATGTCATTTTGGAAGAAGACACAGCACTTAAAGGTGCAGCCTACTATTGTTTAAGGACGGCATTAGGAGAAAAAAATTAGAGTGTAGTTTTTTTGTAACACTCTCATTTTCAACACAAGCAACTATGCGCGCGATTGATTCAAAAGAATTGATGAAAAATAATGGTTTTAAAAAACGATATACTGGATTATAGGAAATTTAAGAAATGAAAAATGAACTAATCAAAACCCCCCGTGAGGTAAATAAAATGATTGGAGCTTCCAAAATTGGCTTGCCAGTTTTTGTTGCAACATTTGCAGCAATTTCACTTGCATATGCAGGTGGGCAGCAAGAGGATATGAAACCAAATGCTTGTAAAGGGCCTACATTATGCAATACAAGACCAAATGTTGATTCGAATGATTTCTTTTTCGACGCTGGATTTCTTTTAGAGCAGGCCAGGGTTACAGGAACCATGTTTGGTTATCTTCTTAATAACAACGCAGCGCAGGGCGCTAGTGCCGAATCAGCAGTTGGGCAAAGACCTAGTTTTAATGTTGATTGGGGATTAACTGTAGCTGCTGGGCGTCACTTTCAACATGATGACTGGGATTTGGTATTCAGCTTTGACTGGCTATCATCAACAGGAAATTCTAAAACGAATACAGAATATGGTCAAACATTTGTTCCAGTCAATTTGAGATCAGATGGTGTTGTAAATGGGACAACAAACCTTTTATATACAACCAATGCCAATTCGACCCTCAAAGTTAACTATTATATGTTGGATGCGGTCATTGGAAGAGGCAGCTACTTAGGTGGATGTTCTTCGATTACTCCACACTTTGGATTAAAGGCTGCTTGGATGGGATATAAGAATACCGTGAAACTTACCGGTGGAAACGTTCCAGCAGGAACAGTTTACTACCTCGTGAAAAATGATAGCTTTTGGGGAGTTGGTCCAGACGTAGGGATAGATGCTATGTTTGGAATGTCTGAGGGACTAAGTATTTTCATCGACAACTCAGCAGGGATTCTCCTTGGTTATTCATCCATCAATGATCATTCATGGTCAAATTTTAATGCATCTGGTCTAACAATGACTTATAACGAGAGTGGAATTCCAATGATGTCACCCACCCTCAAGATGTATTTGGGTATTATGTATGAAAGATCCGTATATTATGGATGTCAAAATCTTAGAGTCAAAGGTGGTTGGGATACAGCATTCTACTTTAATCAGTTCATGAATGCTTACATACTTAACGAAATTGCTCAACCAGGCAGCGGAGTGTCAAACCCAAGATTCCATACTGCAGAAAATAACACATTTTCTCTAACTGGATTAAGGATTGACGTCTGTTGGGACTTCTAAATTTCCTATGTTTGTTTGGTTAGTTTCCCGGGCTCCTCAAATGAGGAGCTTTTTTATTTTCAATTAAACCTTTCATTTAATTCCCATCATAATTATTAGAGAAACAAAAGGCATAGTTAATGCCTTTATTATTGCCACAGGTTGATGGTATGAAAAGGTTATTGCGGTTACGCGCGGTCCCTTTGTGGGCTGGTGTAGTTGCGATCGCAGTTGTTGTTTTCATCGCCCTTTTTTGCTCCCTTCTTCCTTTGTCAGGAAATGATGGTGGTCTTTTACAGGAAGAGAAAACAGTAGGGTATCAAGAGAGATTCTATGAGCCGCTGGGATCGGATATACATTGGTTGGATACAGAATGTTATCCTTGGACGGGCTACCTTTCGCTTCACTTATACAGGGTAAGTAGTGGCGAAGAGTCCTTTGCCTACTCGAAAAATGGGTCTGGTGTCTCACCACCCATTCTTAATGGCCAGGGGGAATCGGTCACACGAAAGTGGACGTGGGCTTTTGCTGTCGGCGGGGCAGCACAATTCTATCATTATGATTGGAATGTGTGCGCCACCTATCAATATTTCAATGACAACCAAACGCAAAGCGTTGCTGGTGACGATGCCGGCACCCTAATTCCATTGCGCAGCGTCGCCTTAAATGGAAGGAGTGTAACAAATGCGATTTCAGCCGCAGCCTTTACACTCAACGAACTAGACGTTAGCCTCACGAAGCAATTTCACTTTCACGAAAATCTATTGATACAAGCGATTCTCGGATTACGAAATACCTGGATCAAAAACAACCAATCCTCTTCTTACACAGGGGGGGCAACACTAGGGAATAATTTCGTCAATGTTCGCCAAAATAATGACTATTGGGGGATTGGTCCTCTAGGAGGCGTCGTGACGAAATGGTTGATCTTCGACAACTTTTATTTCCTTGGGGCAGGAGACATTTCCTTAGAGTGCATTGCCAACCGTTCTTCCTATGCAGAAACACAAAACAACAACTCGAATGCGGCCATCAATCTCTTTGAGAAAATGCAATACTTAGCTCCTACCATTGATTGTAAAATTGGCGTAGGCGTTGCCGATTACATTTGTAAAAACAAAACCCATCTTTCCTGTGATTTTACTTATGATGCGCAATTCTTTTCGAGCAGGTCAAATGCCTTTGAAATAGAGCCTTATGCGACAGTGCGCTACATGCGACCCACAAATAATGTAACGTTACAGGGTTTCGCCATCTCCCTCACAGCACTCTATTAAACTTGCCCCTGCCCTTGCCTTTGCTCCTATCTGGTGTTGATGAGGGCAGTCAGTTGGTCCAAGGTTTTTGCTTCATTTACCCGGTCGCGGAATTCGGCGATTTGGGGCCGAGTCTTGTAGCTCCACGTAGTGACTTTACGCATATCAACCAGGGTCTTTCGGTCATCATTGAATGATTTTGAGTAGGCAAAATGCTTTTCAAGCAGGTCTTTTATGAAGTCATCATCGATCGGGTGAGCAAAATTCCCCCCTGACAACTCTGCCTCTATGAGAGAGGCGATCCAAGGAGCTCCTAGGGTGCCTCTTGAGATTAGAATCCCATCACAGCCAGTGGTTACAAACATGTCTTTGGCGCTCTCAGTATCAAAAATGTCGCCATTACCAAAGACGGGCATTACTTTTCTTGCGTCAACACAAGCTTTAATAAGTTGTCTATTGGCCAATCCCTTATAGCCTTGCTCTCGGGTTCGACCATGGACAAAAATTGCTTTTGCGCCGGCTTCTTCGGCAATCCTTGTTACCTGGGGAGCCACGATATTTTGGTCGTCCCAACCTACCCGAATTTTGCATGTAACAGGGATTTTTACGACCGAAAGCATTTCAGAAAGAATTTCGCCAATCAAGTTGGGCTGTTTTAAGAGGCCTGAACCTCCGCAATCTTTTGTCACTTTGTCGACGGGGCATCCGCAATTGAGGTCGATGATGTCAAAGCCGAGGTCTTCAATGATCTTAGCAGCTTCTCTAGCTAATTTGGGTTTGCTACCGACAATTTGAGCGCCGATGGGGTGCATGTCGTGTGTGTAACTGAGGATGCGATAGGTCCCTTTGTCGTGCCTGGTCAAGGCATCCATCTTCACCATTTCGCAGAAAAACAGGGCTGGTCGATAGAGGTTAACGACTCTTCGGTAAGGGAGATCGGTGCAACCGGCAAGGGGGGAGAAAGCAATATTATTTTTTAATTTAAGAGTGCCAATTTGGAGAGGTTTGATGAAGTTCATAGGCATCTCATGATCAGTGATTCGGCGATGCGTAGGGCAAAAAAGGCAAAAAGAGGAGAGAGGTCTAGCATTCCTCCAATAGGGGGAATCACTTTTCGAAAAACAGCGAGGTAAGGCTCAGTATAGAGGATGAGAAAGCGATTAGCTGAGGAACCTTGAAATTGGGGAAACCAGGAAATAGCGATCCTCCCGAAGAGAAGCAGAGTATAAAGAACGAAGAGAGAGTGCACAATTGTCTTGATCATGGAGGTATTTTAACGCTGGCAATCATTTTCGTCATGGATTAAAATACGCACATGTACATCCTCAGCATACATCCCGATGGAGATTATTTCAAAGTGGCTCTCTTGAGCCAGAAGGGAAAGAAGATGAAGATCGAATTCATCAACGATCTTCGTAAAGAGATCACCGATCTCAATCAGCTTAAAAGAAAAATTGACGCAGTTACAAATAATAGGGAGGTTTCGTTTGAGGTTGTCTCCGCTTTAGGACCAGAACAGGTATTTTCGAGACAATTAGAGCTCCCCTTGAAGAGGAAAGGGGCAGTGATGAAAGCTCTTCCCTTTCAATTAGAGTCGATATTGCCCTTCTCTCAAGAATATTCGACAACCTTGTGCATGATCAAAAAAATGCCGAAAGCATCGAAAATCCATTTGTATAGTTTTTTGAATGAAACGATGGATGAGCATATTCAAAATGTAAAGACCTTTGGTTTTAATCCGGACTGGGTTTCGACAGTTCCCCGAGCTCTAAGACGTTTTGCGGAGACATTCGGGGCGCAAACGGACAATTATGTCCTCTTTCATTTTGGTTGGGCACGGTCCTATTTAATGGCTGTAGTTCAGGGGGATGAAGTGTTTTCTACCACCATACCCCTAGGACTAAAAAACCTAATCGACGCCTTAAAAGACAATTTAACAACCGCTGAAGAGGTGAGCCTTGAATTTTTAGAGCTAGAAATTGAGCGATGTGCACAAAACCAAGGGACAGATTCTGAGGTGGGGCAGATCCTTTTTGAAGTTCAAAGCCAGATCTATCGAAGTATAGAATTTCTTAGGAGGCAGGGCAGCCTAGGTGAGAATAAGGGAGTGATCTTTACTGGTTATACAGAAATTATCAAAAAGATTTCTGGCTGGCTGGAGCTATTTCCTGGTGAGTGTATCGACATAGTTCCCCATTTGGAGTATGAAACTAAAGAAATTTCTGCCTATGCTATCGAAATTGGTCTTGCACTAGATTGCTTACAAAGGGATGAGGAGACACTTCAATTGCGAGTAGGGAGCTTTGTACCAACAAGGCTTTTTTCCAAAGTTAAAAGGAAGGCAGCAATGGTGGTAGCCCTCTCCTGTCTTAGTTCGGTCCTGGCTCTATCAGCTGTTGTCGCCTATCATATCAAAAGAGAAATTGGATTGAAGGACCGTTTTGCTCGAATCGTACAGTTGACCAACGCCGATATTGACAAGTTTCCCTTTCTAGAAAAGACCTTTGTGGGAAGGGAGGAAATCAATCAAGGGATCCACGAATTAGTCAAAGGATTAAAGACAGTTAAAAAAGAGAATTTGCTTTCTCATCCTCCCATTCAGGTTTATCAAACGTTTGAGTGGATTTACCCTCACTTATCGCAGGAGATGGAATTAAGACAGGTCCATTATGAATTGGTCTCATATCCAACTATTGAGAACTCAGACAGAGACTACCTGGTGAAGTTTACGTTGATTTTTACGTCAAATTCAGAGGAAGTTGCTCAGACATTTATCAATAAACTCTTGGAGAGTGGCGCAAAGTTTATTGAAACAAGTACAATGACTAAACAGGCAGAAGAATATGCAGCCGATTTTACATTCAAGATTCTCTCTTAGCCATATTAGAAGGGCGATTAAGAGGAGTGTGCAAAGGTGTTGTAATCTATTGCTCGGGCCCACTTGGGTTGCTAGATCATATCTTGCTTGGGTGCTTATTGGGATATGCTTTTTGCCGCTTTTGTTTATTCTCTTCTTTAATCACACAATGACAGAGAGAGCAAAAGAGCTCGATAGTCGGTTGAGAGCACTAGAATACAATGCACGTGCTGTAGCAAAAGCACAGAAAGAACGCGATTTTTTCTTGCGGGAATTTGGAGGAGCAGATGAAAGCTTTCTTGCCAATTACATAGAAACAGAGGTGCTACTTTCAAGGGACATCCAGCTCTTAAAGAAGATTTCGAACAATGAAGAATACGCCGAATACAAGCCGATTAATGAGAGAATCGCGTTTCTTACCGGAGAGAGCAATAAAATGATTTTTCATCAAACGACCGAGAAAAGAGGGGATTTTTACAAAGAAAAATTGTGGCAACTGCGAAGACCCGTCGAAATGAATTGCGAAGACGTTAAGAAAATTCTAGGCAGAGTTGAAGGGGTGAAAATCGACAAATACCTTCCCAACCCCCTTCGACCTCTTTTGGTGATTACTAAATTTGACTTATCTTTAAAACCGCAAGATAACCACAATAAAGTCTTTTCAGTAGACATGGAAATTTTACAACGAGGATGTTAGACACATGAAAAAGATAGCCATCATAATATCATCTCTAATGCTCGTAGGTTGTGGGTCACACACCCAGTCCCAGCAAGGTCTTGCAGCAATTCAACTTTATGACCGCAATGGAGTTCAAGAAACGATTAGCAATCGTGAAAGGACAGAAAGCTACGAGAAGACAGACTTTCTCACTGCCCAGCCTTATAGAAAAGTAGTAAGAACCTATGAAAAAGGCCGTGATGGAACTTCTCAAACAAAGATCACCACCTATCATGACAACGGACAAATTTGGCAATACTTAGAAACGGTCAATGGCAGAGCCTGCGGTGACTACATCGAATGGTATCCTACGGGTGTGAAAAGGATGTACACTAAAGTGATTGAGGGGATGGGGGATTTATCCTTACGAGCTCAATCAAGCTGGGTCTTTGATGGGAAAAGCCATGTTTGGGATGGAGAGGGGCATCTTATGGCCGAAATTAATTACAAAAAGGGGCTTCTCGATGACAGGTCAGTCTATTACCATCCCAATGGAACTATCTCCAAGATTGTCCCTTATAAGAATAACCAGATCGAAGGAGTCGTGCAGGTTTATAGTGCTGATGGAGAAATCATCGGACGTACTGACTATGCTAACGGCAAAAAAGATGGTATCAGCGAGTTTAAGGGGAATGAATTTGTTCCAAAAAGGGAGGAGTTGTTTCGAAAAGGGGAGCTCTTAAGTGGGAAGTATTGGGATTTTAGTCACAAGCTGATTTCTGAGATCGAGGGTGGTAATGGAATTAGGCCGATCTTTGAAAATGGACGCTTGGTCGAAGAAAGAGAGTTTGTGAGTGGAATGCCAGAAGGAGAAGTGAAGCTCTACCGCGAAAATGGAACCCTTGAAACAGTTTATCATGTCTCTCAAGGGAAAAAAGAAGGGGAAGAGTGGTGTTATTACGATTCACAAGATGCAGGGCAAACGCTTCAACCCATGCTCCACCTCAATTGGCATGATGATGAAATCCATGGAACAGTCCGCACTTGGTATGAAAATGGCACACTAGAAAGCGAAAAGGAGATCCTCAACAACAAAAAAAACGGAATGCTGCTCGCCTGGTATAAAGATGGAACATTGATGATGGTGGAAGAATACGAAAATGACAAATTGATCAATGGAAAGTATCTCAAATGGGGAGAAGATGTTCCTGTTTCTCGCGTTGTCAGCGGGTCTGGCGTTGCGACTATTTTTGATCCCGACGGCAAGTTCGTGAGAAAAATTGACTATCATGAAGGCCTTCCCAAAAATGATGGATAAAGAAGAGTTACGTGGCCATTTTCTAAAGATTCGCAAGGCGATCAACAAACAGAGACGCGAGGAGGCAAGAGAGATGATTTGGCCTCTCATTGAATCGCGATTAGAAAAGTACAAAGCGGTTCTTTCATATATTCCTCTCAAAGATGAAGTCGATATGAGTTTGGTCAATGAACAATTAGCTTTAAGAAGGGCCTTAATTTTGTCTAGAATCGAATTTCATGAAATTCGGCTCTATTCGATTGAAGATCCCAAAATATCTCTGATAAAGGGAGCGCATGGCTTTCTTGAGCCCGATCCCGATGTTCATCTCTTTACCGAACATTGTGAAGTGGCTTTGATCCCCGGCGTTGCTTTTGATAGCCAAAAGAATCGTATCGGCTTTGGCTTTGGGCATTTCGATCGCTTCTTGCAAGCAAATCCAACAATCTTTAAAATCGGAATTGGATTTAGGGAACAACTGTCATCAAAGATTTTTCCCATGACCGAACATGATGTACCGATGGATGAACTTTGCTTAGTTTAGGAGAATGAATGAAAAAAATCGCAACCCTTGCTCTATGTTTTTGTGCAGTCCAGTCGGCCATTCAAGCCTTCCCTTCAAGACAAGTGCTTCACTTCAGTTACTATGATGATGATAGAATCACCACACAAATGCCCCGAACACCGAATTTTATGCGTTCTCGTAGAGATGTGGGAGTCGATAGAGGCGTCATGGCTCTTTACGAATACACCATACTTGATGCATTAGGGACTGTTTCTCTCCACATTGGGGGGAATGTTGGTCGTTGGGAATCTGGCCTAGAGCAGCTTGTGACAGGATCGGCCTTCCTTTCTGGAAGACTCTGGGTTTTCCATCTCCTTTTTTTCCACCCCTATTTCGAATACTCTCTTCTAGGGCCCACTATTATCTCAAAAGATAGCTTCGCCAATATGCAATTTAAATCGAACATCCTCTTTCAAAATTTCTTCGGCGTAGGTATGGACATTGGCGAGTCGAGAGGATTTAGTGTCGACCTCAAAACCATTCGCTACTATGAATCAGATAACTTCCATCCCCAAGATGGGTTCAGAGTCCCCATCATTGCCTCTGTGGGAGTCATCTTCTAAAAAGTCCCCTTTGATGAATCAAAGGGGATAAAAAGCATGAGTTTTATTAACAGCCTTTGCAAGGAGGCCAGCATTCATAGGCATTAGCGATGCAGCTATTTATATTTCCAACCAAGCTACCAAAGTCATCAGAAGTAAACTGCTTACCAATTAATTGGTTCAATGGAAGCAAGTTACGAATAACACAAGAATTAAATATGTAATCCGCGCAATCACAACCTGGATCAGAATTAGCATTTTGACAAGATGAACCGTTGGCTTTTCCCATAAATATCCTCCTTTTTGAGAGTTTGCCTATAAATAATTATATGGAAGTGTAGGATATTCTCATAACAAGCTGAAGCTTAGGTGGAATTTATAAAACTGGATTATTGTTGGAGTAGCTCAGTGGAAAGTGTGCCGTCATCTTCTTCAGGAGCCTCCACTCTGTCGCTGAAGTCAGCAAAAGGGTCTCCACCATCATTTGTCCAAGTGAGGCCACCATCGTTAGTGAATCGGCCATAACCATCGGAAGCGATACTGGGTGGCTTCCCGTTGGGGTGTCTCTTGGGCGCTGCGTGTACATAAACAGGAGGTTTCTTTGGCGGGACTTGATTTTTCTTAATCACGCAAGTTTTCTGTCCATTGTTGCATCCTTGGGCGTTCACCGTCGCTGTGGAGGGTACGCCATCCCATGTACCATATTCATTTTGGTATTTGGGAGGGGTTTTTTGCCCTTTTTTCCTCTTTGCTACGTTGTAATCATAAGGCCTTGCTGACGGACAGAGCCACCTGACGGTGTAGGGAGTTGTCGTTGCTCCTGCAAGGGGACGGAAAGAACCATCTTCGTCGTACCAGATATAGCTTTGTCCAGGGGATAAGGTCACATTTCCTACATTGCTACCCATGGCATTCATAATGGTAGCACGTAAGGGAAATGCAGAATCATTAATCAAAGTCAAAGAGGCAGCGCTTAAGCACCCGGGAAGCACCATAGCAAAAAATCTTAACAATAATCTCTTACTTAACATAGGCCCACTTAAAGTCGATTTGTCCCCCTTCGGTGAGAACAACATCGCAAAGCTTTTCATGTTTCACATGGAGCATCGTGTAGTGAAAGATAGGGATGACAGGCATTTCTTCCATCAAGATTTCTTCACCATGTCGCAAAGCATTGAGTCTTTCAGTCTCTGATGTGGCTAAATAAGAATCATTGATTGCTTTCTGATAATCGAGAGATTCCCAAAACGTATTATTTGTGCCAACGCTTTTTGTTTTGAATACTTCGAGAAAGTTGATGGGGTCGCGAAAATCAGCAATCCAAGATCCGCAAGCGAGCTGAAAATCACCCTTGGAAAGACGACTGAAATAGACTTTCTTCTCAAGAGGCTCGAGTTTAACTCTGATTCCTAGTCCTTTTACCCACTGGTCTTGAATTGCCTGTGCGACGCGGTGACAGCGGTTGTCGCTTGCATAAGTGAGAGTTAATTCAGGAAGCTTTTCAAGAGAAAGACGGTCCTCTGCAAGGGCTACTTCGAGTAAGGCTACAGCTTCTTGTTGGCTTCCATCTTCAAAGTAAGGGGTTGTCTGGAGTCCCATAGAGAGAGGAACGATCCCTGTTGCGGGCAACTGACCCAAAGAGACGTGATCGACGATCTCTTTTCGATCGATGGCAAGTGCCAAGGCTCTACGAATTTTGGGGTTGTGCAAGGGGAAGAGAGAGGTGTTTGTTCGGATCCAAAATGTCCCCAACATCGGATCAGTCTGAATCAAATGTTTCGCTTGGAGGTCTTGAATTGAATCAAGGGGAATGATCGAGAAGGGAGACCCTTCCCAGGCAAGTTCGCCATTCTCAAACATGCGAATACCTGTTTCGCAATCGACCATGACCATGTTGATTCTTTCAAGCGAGACGGTATCGGATTCCCAATAAGAAGGATTTCTGACTGCAATGATTTGATCGTTGTGTCTCCACTCGACAAGTTGGAAAGGTCCATTGCCGACGTAGGTTTCAGGGGATCGACTCCAGTTAGGATCTTCGCTATCGACGAGTTTGTTGACCGGAAAGAAGGCAGGAGATGTCACCAATTCCAAAAAGAAGGGGACAGGAAACTCAAGATCGACCTTTAATGTGTAATCATCCTTGGCTTCGACACCAAGCATGGTGGATGGCAATAGTCCCTGTTTGACAGATTTGGCATTTTTAATCGGATAAAGCATGAATGCGTAGTCAGAGAGAAAATCAGGAGAGAGAATTTTTTTCCACGCATAGACAAAGTCGTGAGCCGTAAGAGGATCGCCATTGGTCCATTTCGATTCTCTCAGCTTGAAGGTATAACTCTTCATGTCTTCCGAAACTTGAACTTTCTCCGCGATAGCAGGGGCGGTAATGCCCGCTTGATTGACGCGCATCAACCCTTCCATCAAGTTTCTTACCAGGTTGATATCGTTGATAGAGCGGACCTTTCGAGGATCGATCGTGCTTGGTTCAGATTCGATGTTGATGGTGATCTCTTGTTTTGTCCCTCCCCTTTTTCGTTTTGTTTCTTTCGCAGGAGTAGAGCAGCCAATCACAGCCATTGACACAAGAAGGATAGAGATGCTTGTCTTTTTCATTCGCCACCTATATGATATGCCTAAAACTAGTTCTTTACTTTAGCTTTTTACCATGTTTTGTGCAACCACAATCAGACCCACGCCCCTCTTCAATAGAAATGATCTTCCGCTTCTTTTTTCTTTGCCATTTCAACTTGACCAAAGAGGTCTTTTGCTTGCGTTAGAGACCATTCTCTACCCAGGTGTAACAGTTACATATAAAGAGGAGGGGGAGATTGTTGCGGTTGAAACGGAGGATTATCCTTCAAGGGAGCCCCTGTTTACTCACAGACGATTTCTCGAAGAAGCGAAACCGACCAAAAGAGAAAGAGAGCGCCCCACCAAGAAAAAGATGTTGGAAACACTCGAATCGACACCTTTTCTCCCCTACATTTGGGGAGGCAATTTTCCTGAAGGAGTTCCCGAAATCTTCGAACTTTTCCCTCCCCAAAGAGAGCTTCACGCCTGGGAATGGCAGCTTCTTCATTTAAGAGGTTTTGATTGTTCAGGTCTTATCTACTATGTTACACACGGCACAATCCCGCGCAATACTGGCCCCATGAGAGAAGTGTGCCAAGAGATCACCGCCCCCTCAAAGCCCCTCGATCTAATCTTTAGCCCGGGACATGTGATGATCACGTTGTCATCAAATTTAGTTAGGGAGTCTCGTCTCCATCAGGGAATTACGGTAACACCATTGTCAATCCGACTTAGACAGCTTGAAATCCAAGGAGAGCCGATCAGCTTCGGTCGTTTTGCTTAAATTTTTCCTCAAAGATTTTTAGAAGCCGCTCGAATTCTGCTTTTGATTGAGAGTGCGTTTTTCTCTCTTGCTTTAGAGGGGCCCGCTTTTTACTTAGTTTCGCGAGAAAATCAGCCAGAGAAAGGTGTTTAACCCCTTCTTCCTTTGCAAAGAGAATGAGACGCTTGTCGTCCGTGACTAAAACAAGATGGGAAGCGTTGGATAACGCCTGCAAATATTCGAGAATGTACCGATCGGCGCAAAGCCCTTTGGGAGAGAAGACGATTTCTAAGTGGGGATAGGCGTGAGATGAGGAAGGATAAATAGGCGCCTCTTTGGTGTTGCTATCAAAAACCACTGTAGCAAATAAAAGCGCCTCCTGCAAAGCAATCGAGAGCGCTTCAATGAATGATTCTCTCTTATTTTGTAGGGGATTGGGGAATTCTTCTAAGCGGAAGAAAAGGTTATACCCATCGATCAAATAACGGCTGATAGCTCGGCCTCTATCGTAAGGAGAAGTTTATCTAGGGCCCGTCTTCGATGAGAAATCCGATTTTTCGTATCATCTCCCAACTCAGCCATGGTTTTGCTGTAGTCGTACTTGATAAACAAAGGATCGTAGCCAAAACCTCCATTCCCTCGCGCCTCTAAAATCAAAACCCCTTCGCAAAGACCAGAGGAAGATTTAATGATGCCCCCGGGATTGGCCAGAGATAGGGCACATTCATAGTAACCAGATCGCTCCCTTTCAGGAAGAGGCTTCAGATTTTCAATCAACAAGTCTCGATTTTCCTTATCACTTGCATCATTGCCCGCATAGCGACGGCTTCTCACCCCAGGCGCTCCTCCTAAAGCAGGAACCACAAGGCCCGAATCATCAGCAAGAGCCAAACAATTGAGCGCTCTCGCACAATGCAACGTCTTGATTTCAGCATTCTCCAAGAAAGTCGTCCCCGTCTCTTCGGGGGGATGGTATTCAGGAAAATCCCTCAATGAAAGGATGTCGACCTTCTTCAAAAGCGGCTTGAGAATCGCTTTTAGTTCGAGAATCTTGTGTAGATTATTTGTGGCTAGTACCAATTGCATAAAAACTAAACTATCACACTGGTGGTTTATTGTACAAACTCGACTTTTGTAGGTTTGGGAAAGAGATCAAACCCACACATTTGAGAGATTTGGTAAAACACAATAAATAGAGCGATGAAGAAAAGGGAAAAGAGGAGCCCCCTTTTGCCAAACACTTCGTAAGGGCTGGTATGATGGTATTCAAAGCTATACCGTCCTCTCCAAACCATCATAACAGGCAGGATGCCAAACAAAATCACAGCGCAAATTCCCCCAGCAAATCCCAAAGCAGCATAGAAGACTGTCGGGTCAAGTATGGCAAAGACAAGTGGCGGGATCAGCGTCAATAAACAGACCCAAACATTCTCCCTTCGTCCGCTTTGTACATTCAGGCCATCTGATAAAAAATGGACCAGAGTTAATGTCTGGACGAGAAAAGAAGTCAAGATCGCAAAGAAGGCCATGAGAGTGGATGCCGTCCTAATCAGAGGATTGTGGAGGTTTTCTGCCAAAGCTTGAGCCGCATCAATTCCCGAGAGATAGCTATTCAAAATTCCATACTCCCCACCAATCGGCAAGACTCCTAGAGCAAGGACCATCCAGAGAAAGTAGATAAATAAGGTGAAAGAAGCCCCTGCTAAAATCGATTGTTTCACCCGCTTTGTGTCACCGCCAAGATATGCATTGAGTGTGGGGATCATATTCTGAAATCCAAACGAGATGATTAAGATCGGCAAGGAAAAAAACGAATATTTAACATTGGTGTATTCTAACTTAGAAATTTCAAGATAGCTCATACCCAAAACAAGAAGGAAAAAAAAGGCGCTGATCTTCAAGACCATTAAAAAACGATTGGTCAAATCGACGATCCTCGTCCCGAAATAAGCAATTGAACCGAATAAGATCACGAAGAATAAGGAGCCGCACCAAATAGGAATCGCTCCCCCGGAAAACGAAGCGACGTGATTGCCACTTCCTGCAATGTAGGCGACTAAGAGCGCATAAAAAAGAAACAGATACAAAAGCCAGCAGGCAATTCTTCCTAGCGGGCCCAACATCCGCGTGACCATCGAGATAAAATTAGTCCTCTTATCAAACCACTGCCCCACCTCGACCAAAAGAAGAGAGGTGACCGTCATAAAAAAACAGGCGACACAAAACATGACCAAAGAGGGGAGAAACCCCGCCATTCCTGTCAACACAGGCAGACCCAACATCCCGGCCCCGATGCAACCTCCGGCGATCAGGAGCATTCCTCCAAGTACCGAACCTTTCTTTTCCGTCTTTTCTGCTACACTCATGATTCGCTGCCTCTAGCTTTAAGCTCCGTTTTGATTTCCTGGTCGAGTCTGCCAAGGTCATATCCATCAAAGTCAACAAACTTAAAAAAGCGCCTAAACTCAGGGACGGCTTTGAAAGTTTCGGCGGCCAAAGCCTGTGCAATTAAACGATATCCAGGATGACCTTGCGGAGTCGATCTCAACTCGGTTAGCCACTGCAACGCTCTTAAATTGATGCGGAAATACCAATGGATATTGTAGGCCATTGGAACGACATACTGAGCCTCTTCAGGCAGATCAACGCGGATCTGGTCATAGACCCCTTTAGCCATATCCATTGCCTCGCGGTAAGGCCGTTCCATCGATGTCCCGACCAATTCCTTAGGAATGTAATAACCCCAATCGCAGGAAAGAAATTGTCTCTCCTGAGTCAGCATACGATGCCGCTGTAAATCGCGATAAATACCAAAATCAGCGACGATTTCAAAAGTAAAATTCACATGTTCCAACGCACGAGGAGATTTGTGTCGTCGATTCTTTCTTGCTTGAGCCCCCGCTTCTAAAATTCTCTCAAGTTCTTCTTGAGGGAGCTTTTTGACATGGTCCCTCACATCGCTTAAAGGACAATTGCCTCGGCTATAAAGGAGCATAGCCGCAACAGTTCTTGCCCCATCCTTGTCAAAATCGACAAGCTTCACCTTAAATCCCGATGAAGGGGAATAAGCAGCCAAATGCTCTTCAGCCAGCTGTTTTAGCTCTCCCCCCATCTCCTCTTTGAACTCTTGATGCGAAATGAAATGGCGGTGAGAGGGGCACGCTCTTCTGACAAAAGAAGGGATGATCTTAGAAAGCTCATCAAACCCCCGTCGAGCAAGTTCATTAGGCTCACTCAGTGATTCGCAGTGAAGCGAGGTGAGCAAATGTTCGAAAAAACGGCCATTGCCAAAGAGACCTATGTTGGTCATCGTGCTGGCTGGCAAGAGTCCACGCAGGCAGTCGAGCACTTTTGCTCGTAAAGCGGCCGTATAAGCGACCTGGGATACATCGGGATCCTTGGGAAATCCCTGCTCCATCACCTCAGTTAATTGAGGGATCAATTCTCCATAGACCTGGAATAAATGGTTGCACATGTCCAAGTAAGCATCTTTATGCGCGCTTGTCATCAATATAGGTTCACGGTAAAACAAATATTGATCGCGGATTTTCTGATCGAAATAAATATATCGGGTCGATTTCTCCAAAGGCGAGCCCCCAATTCTTCGATCCTCGATAATTTTAGCAGCGAGCATCGAAATGTTTTCGATAGCAAGATGTGCTCCCCCGAGCTCTCCGATCGAATCATCCCCATAGCCATCCAAAATTCGGTCATAAAAGCTTTGAGCCTTCTTAATAGCGATCAACTGTTCATCGTTCTCTTCATTCTCGGTATAGGCCCCCGAAATGAGAGAAAACATCGTCTCATCATTTTTGATAAAATCTTTTAAGAGGAGAGACCGCAGTCCTAAACTCGAACGAGAATAACGGGAGAACAGAGCCCCCTTGATGACCTCAGGCAAATTTCTCAAGGCAAAAACATTGCTCGTCGTACTCGTCACATATCGATCAAGAAGCCTTCTTTGCCCATCAGTAAATTCCTCATAGTCGTCGAACATAGCCTATACCTCTCGTGATTCAGAATGGTTATTCTAACTCCAGGCTAATTTAAAAGACTATAACATTTACGGATAATGGCCTTTCACGCTATACTCCGTCCATTAACAATCTGAAAAATCAGTTTTGAAGGGTCCATGGAGTATCTAAAGCAGTTTCAAAGACACATCGAAAATAATAACCTGCCGAATGCTGTTGCGCTTTGGCAAGAATATTGCCTCTCAGAAGAGTTTGAAGGGGAAGAGCTAAAAGAAATTCTTCAAACCATAAAAAGCTCAACTCTCGTATCCTCTTTTGGAATCTATGTTGAGCAAGCATTGTTATTATGGGAGATGATGAAGGAAGGTGAGCTCAAACACGAAGTGCTCAAGCTCATTTTTGACATCCAAACAACCAATGAACCCAAACTGGCTGATTTAGCCCTCAATTATCTCACAACGCGCTACCCTCAAGAAGAACATTTTCAAAAAAAGATTAAACTAGTTGGGCTTGCAGAGAGAAGAAATTTTCAGTATTCGATCAGCAACTTTGAGCTTTTGAGCCACATGAGGAAAGGGAACTTTTTCATCCATACGGGCGGCTGGGGAGTCGGCGAAGTCACTGAAGTATCGATGCTTCGCGAGCAAGTAACTCTTGAATTTGATTATGTATCTGGCTACAAAGAGATCAGTTTTGCCAACGCCTTTAAAACTCTTGTTCCCGTTTCAAAAGATCATTTTTTAGCCCGCCGCTTTGGGGACCCCGATAGCTTCGAAGCCTTTGCACGAAAGCATCCGGTTGAAACGATTCATCTCTTACTAAAAGACCTTGGTCCAAAGACGGCCGCTGAAATAAAAGATGAGCTAGCAGAGCTTGTCATCCCTGAAGACGAATGGGCCAAATGGTGGCAATCGACTAGAACAAAGCTCAAAAAAGACACCTTCATCGAAAGCCCCACACAATTAAAAGACCCCTTCAGACTCAGGAAAAATGAAGTCTCGCATGAGGAAAGGCTAATCAAATCGCTAAGCAAAAAGCCAGAGGTGAAGGCGTTGATCGAAATGGTCTACAGCTTTCTCAGAGACTTTCCTACGGCGATTAAGAATACCGAGTTTGCAAAACACCTCATTTCAGAAATCACTGAGGTCCTCAACTACAAGGAAATCTCTGAGAGCGAAGAGATCCAACTACTCTTTATCTTGCAAGATCTAGGCCATCAGAAGGCCCAAGATCTAGGGGTTTTGATTTCAAAAACTCCTGAGATCGAGAAAGTGGTAGAGAATGTCCATATTCTTGCCTACAAAAAACGGATTCTCGTTGAAATTAAAAAGGCAAAACCCGAATGGAAGGTGATCTTTGCACGTCTCTTGGTGGGAATTGATCAAAACACCCTGCGCGATTATATGCTCGATGAGTTAATGCATGAAGAAGACAAAACCACGTTGATACAAGTTATTGAAGAGTTGCTTGAAACGCCACACCTCTCTCCAGGTGCATTTCTCTGGTATTTTCAAAAAATCATGTCGTCGGATAAGTACCTCTACGCAGATCAAGAGGGGATGGACCGCTTTTTGGAAGGTTTTTTTATCCTTCTCTACGTCATGGAGTCTAAACCAGAGTGCCGCGATTTCGTCAAACGGATGCATAGCTTTCTACAATCGGGAAGATACGTCTTCATTCGCCGCATTTTCCAACACTCGAGCCTAGAACACGTCAAAGAGATTCTGCTCCTCTCAACCAAATGCCACACGCTGAGCGACCATGATGTCCGCATCCTTTATTCTCTTGCAGAAGTCGTCCATCCATCGATTGGCGCTCTCAAAAAGGGGATTCAAGAGGAAGAGATTGATCACATATGGACTACACCCGAAGGGTTCGAGAAAATCAAAAATCGACTAGAGCAAATTGCTAACGTCGAAATCATTGAAAATGCACGAGAGATCGAAGAAGCCCGTGCTCTTGGTGACCTTCGCGAGAACAGTGAATATAAATTTGCTAAAGAAAAGAGAGCGCGCCTGCAAGGTGAGCTCAAATTCCTCTCTGACCAAGTCAAGAGGATGCGCATTCTCACAAAGCAAGACATTGATACTTCAACGGTCAATATTGGATGCCACGTCGAGCTGAAAAATGAAAATGGTGATAGGACTAGCTATACTCTTCTTGGCCCCTGGGATGCAGACCCTGAGAAGAACATACTCTCTTCACAGTCCAAGATCGCACAAGAGCTCATAGGGCTGAAACCAGGATCGACATGTGCTATCCAGGGCCAAAACTGGCTAGTCGAAGCCATCAGAAGTGCGATTTGAACCGAATTGGCTACTGCCTCATGGGCTAGCCAACCGGGTTTTAAGAATCGACGGTAGTGATGACAAAAGTTACGGTTGAGATGTAATTTGGGCCAAGGTAGATGATGTCCGCCAAAACTGCCGCTTGATCGTGGTAGACCTCGATGACCTTCCTATGAGGGACAAACCCGCTAGGATCAGCGGGAGCCAATCCAGGCAACAGCGTTTTGTAGGAACTCCAATCAATTTTCCCTTTAACATTTAAATAGTCAAAGGCTTTGCTTAAAATTGAGCGAACACGCAAGTGGCTACAGATGTCGATTAGCCCAATAGGTAAAATACTAGCGTCCTCTTCGTAGTGGACATACCAACGTCCCCCCCAATTCGCTTGTTCCTCTTCGGCCATAACGATGGTTGTCTCTAAATTAGGCTGAGACAAATGTTGGAAAAGAAAATAACTTATATTATCTTCATTTAGGACAGGAACGGGAACTGGCATACGCTTAGGCCTCCTATAAACAGCGAAAGAGAAAACATTATGCAACTTTGCCCCAATTTGTGTAAACTGCGACACAACCATGGGAAGAAAGATGGCATTTCAATTAAAAAGTGACTTTTCAGCCTGCGGGGATCAGCCCCAGGCGATCGATCGCCTCGTCAAAGGATTAAAACAGGGGAAACGGAGCCAAGTCCTCCTCGGCATTACCGGGTCAGGAAAAACCTTCACTATGGCCAACGTGATTGAACGCGTCAACCGACCCACACTCATCCTTGCCCACAACAAAACCCTTGCCGCTCAGCTCTACCAAGAATTCTCCGGATTTTTCCCCCACAATGCCGTCGAATACTTCGTCTCCTACTACGACTACTACCAACCAGAAGCCTACATCGCACGCACCGACACCTACATTGAAAAAGACATGGCGATCAACGAAACGATCGACCGCATGCGCCTCTCTGCCACCCGCACACTCATGGAAAGACGCGATGTCATCATCGTTGCCTCTGTCTCCTGCATCTACGGCCTCGGAGAGCCCGAAAACTACCAAAAAATGGTTCTCACCCTCAAAGTCGGCGACAATATTCCCCGTGACCGAGTCCTCATCCACCTCGTCCACCTCCACTACACCAGAAATGACCTCGACCTCTCACGCGGCCACTTCCGTGTCCGCGGCGACATTGTAGAAATTGTCCCCGCCTACGAAGAAAAACTCGCCTACCGCATCGAATTTTTTGGTGACGAAATCGAAAAAATCACCCAGATCGACCCCCTCACCGGAAAAACCCAATCTAATCACCAAGAAATCTCCATTTACCCCGGTTCACACTACGTAACACCTGAAGAGCTCCGCTACAAAGCCATTGAAACCATCCGTGAAGAACTCAACCTACGCATCGAATACTTCCACAATAAACAACTCTACGCCGAAGAACAACGAATCCGCCAGCGCACCCGCTACGACATGGAGCTGATCAAAGAAGTCGGCTTTTGCAAAGGGATCGAAAACTACTCCCTCCATTTTTCTAGCCGCGCCCCCGGCGATCCACCCCACTGCCTCATCGACTACTTTCCTAAAGACTACCTCCTCATCGTCGATGAATCTCACCAAATGATCCCCCAAGTCCGCGCCATGTACAACGGCGACCGCTCCCGCAAAACCGCGCTCGTTGACTACGGCTTCCGCCTCCCCACCGCCTTCGATAACCGCCCCCTCAAATTCGACGAATTCTACGACAAAATCCATCAAGTGATCTACGTCTCCGCCACTCCCGCCGAATATGAAATCGCCGAAGCCCAAGGGGAGATCATCCAGCAAATTATCCGCCCCACCGGCCTCCTCGACCCCCAGATCGACATCCGCAAAGCCGAATACCAAGTCGACGACTGCCTCGCCGAAATCACCAAAGAACGCGCCCGCGGCGGCAAAGTCCTCGTCACCACCCTCACCAAGAAACTCGCCGAAGATCTTACCACCTACCTCAAAGAAATCGGCATCCGCGCCAAATACCTCCACTCCGACATCGATACCCTCGAACGCATTCAAATCATCAAAGAGCTCCGCGAAGACAAGTTTGACGTCCTCGTCGGTATCAATCTTCTCCGTGAAGGGCTCGACATCCCCGAAGTGAGCCTCGTTGCCATCCTCGATGCCGACAAAGAAGGCTTCCTCCGCTCCGAAACTGCCCTCATCCAAACATGCGGCCGCGCTGCCCGCAACGTCCATGGCCGCGTCATCCTCTACGCCGACAACATGACCAAATCGATCGACGCTTGTGTAACGGTTACACAAAACCGCCGCAAAGCCCAAGAAGAATACAATCGTGCACATGGGATCGTTCCCAGAAGTACTACCCGTGTACAAGCACAAAGCTTGCTTGAGACATTCGGTGTAACAGGGGAGAAGGAGAGAAGGGAAGAGAGGGGGAGAGGAGGGGAAACGCTGACCCAAGACAAGCTGGAGAAGAAGATCAAGGAATTGGATAAATTGATGCGACAAGCGGCTAAGGAATATCGGTTTGAAGATGCCGCGCGCTTAAGGGATGAGCTGAATGAGTATAGACAGATGGAGTTACTTTGAGGTTGAGGTTTGAAAAACAAATAAATTTATAGACGAAAATACACTAGATCCAATAGTGTTAAGCATTTCTATTAAGGAATATTTTATGACCCAAATAGTTTTGAAGTTGGTTAGTTCATTTTTCATTTTTCAAGGCTGCTTTTTCTGTAATTTATATTCTGCCCCCCCAAGGGAGATCCCGAGTGACCTCTTTAATGAATACACTTTAAATTGTGCAATCCCAGTTATTGATTATTACATGGATGGAACCTATTCGTCTACTGAACCCTTAATGTACTCTAGGGAACTTATAGATAGTTATATTATCAAGGTTTTACAAGGCCAACAAAACTATTATGGTGAAACAGACAGCTGGCTTTATGCGGCAATTAGAGAACACTCTATCGAAGGTAAAACTGTTGGGATAATAGGTTCTACCACACCTTGGTACGAGGCTATTGTGCTTGCATTCGGTGGTATCCCCTTTACTATAGAATACAATAGAATTGTCTCCGATGATCCAAGGTTAGAGATTTTGACTTTCGGGGAATATGTAAAACAGCCCATACAATTTGACGTCATTTTATCTATCTCTAGTATTGAACACGATGGTTTGGGCAGATATGGTGACCCCTTAAATCCCAATGGGGACTTTGATTTTATGAAGTTAGCTAAAAAATCTTTCTTAAAGGACGAGGGATTTATGTTAATTGCTTTTCCAGTTGGTAAAGATGCGGTAGCCTGGAATGCTCATCGAATTTATGGACCTATTAGACTTCCGATGTTATTTGAGGGTTGGAAGGTAGGAAAATCTTATGGTTTTTCAGAAAGTCTTTTCGATGCACCTCTTGGTTATTGTATTCAACCTGTCTTTTATTTAGAAAAAGCCCTGTAATTTAGAAAATTCAACCGTTCTGATTGTAGAAAGAAAAAAGTGGGACAAAATGAAATTAAAGGTGAAACAGATTCTTTTGTTTGGGCTGTTGTTGAGGATGAATGTTAGTTATGCAACACCAATTGATGAATTGCCCCGCCTAGTAACAGAAGAAAAGAGAATTAAAATCCCGCATTATCGAAATGCGCTTAACCCTTCAATTGCCTATTGGAGTGGAAATTTACTATTAAGTTTTCGAGAGCATAATGGGGAAGAAAGTTACATTGGTCTGGTTAAATTGGATGATAATTTTAATCCAATTGGAACTCCTCAGTTATTAGAAACAAGATTTAATGATCCCCAGGTTCCATCTAGAGCAGAAGATGCAAGATTGATAGTTGTTGGAGATAAATTGTATGCTTTTTTTAATGACGATAGAACGCCATCGGGTTGTGGACCACGAACAATGCATGTGGGTGAAATTACTTCTGATGGAGAACATTTTTACATTAAACCAGAACCCTTTTTCAAATATGATTTCGTCCGAGGAGAGGGGCGTGTAGAAAAAAATTGGTCTCCATTTCAGCATTTAGGGGAACTTTGCTGTATCTATAATACAGAGCCCTTCCGTGTTTTACAAATTCTTTTAGGAACAAATAGCACAGTAACAATGTCGACAGATCACCGAAGAATTGATTGGGAATGGGCGGACTCTAATGGTCTGCGCGGAGGGACTCCTGCTATACTAATCAATGATGATGAATATCTAACCTTTTTCCATTCTAACACCTGGCTTGGAGAGATTCGACAATTTTTTATGGGGGCACTCATATTTTCTGCACATTACCCATTTTTGCCAAAAAAAATAAGTAAAATTCCTCTTATAGGAGACAATTTTTATAGATGGCCTATATATGTCGCTAAGTGGGGATGGGGGCCATCAAGAGTTGTTTATCCAGGGGGGCTTCTAATGAGAGGAGAGGATATCTATATTGTATATGGATTAGATAATCATGAAGTATGGGTTGCTAAAGTTAACAAAAATACATTGTCTCTACATATGGAGGATATTACATGGAAAAAGGACTGAAATATTGTCTCTTAATTTTTAATTTTATCAGCATCGCTGTGTATTCCGCGGAAGAAATTGATTTAGGCAATTATGAACGGTCAATTTATAGCCAACAAGGAGAAGATGGGGTAATAGAGGAATTATTCAACCTTATTCCTCCTACTTCACATTTTTACTTAGAATTTGGTGGCTTTGATGGAATAACTACTAGTAACGTAGCCAATTTAAGAGATAAAAAATGGTCTGGTGTTCAATGGGATGGAGATCATGAAAATGTGGGAATTGGTTTGTATAAAGAATTTATAACAGCAGAAAACATTGGGGACCTTCTTGCTAAATATAATGTTCCAGAAGATATAGATTTTGTATCTATAGATATAGATTTCAATGATTTTTATGTTTGGCGAGCGTTTCCTGAAAAATATCGTCCAAAAGTAGTTTGTATTGAATGTAATGCAACACATTATCCTCAAGAGGATCTTGTCGTTTTCTATGATCCAAATGGTCGTTGGGATGGAGGAAATTATTATGGAGCATCAGTATTAGCGCTTTACAAACTAGGAAAAATGAAGGGCTATACCTTAGTGTATATGGAAAATAATGGTGTAAATTTGTTTTTTTTGAGAAATGACCTAATTGATAGCCTGGGCTTAAAGTTCAAGAACATGGGAAATGTTGACGCTTTGTATAAAAAACCACGCTATGGTGGGCATGGGGCTGAAAAAAATGGCGGACATCATAAAGATACAAAAGATAGAATTTATACGAGCGCAGGGAAATTGCTAAATCAGTAAGAATGAATTGGGCAAAGATCCTATGTTGTATTCACATATCAAATTGGAGGCTAGAACTAGCTTGAAAAAAATCATTCTAGATTTACAATCAAAGACTTTTCGCCTTGGGTGGGTATTATGTTTTCTATTCAATACATTATATGCTTCAAGCAATTACTCCATTATTTTTGTACATATTGGGGAAAGTTTACCTCCACATGTTGAAATTGCCTTATCGCAAGCTAGGTTATTTAATCCAAATTGTGAAATTATCCTCCTTACCAACCAAGCTCTCATCGAAAAATTTTCACCTATCGACACCTCAATTAATGTAAATCTTGTTGCCTTAGAACACATCCCTATGACACCTACCCACCTAAACTGGAAAGAACACCTATATATTCATGATTGGAATGTTTATAGTGAGCGTTTTTTGTATTTATATGATTTTTTAGAGTGGCAGCCGCGAGAGAACATATTTCACATGGAACATGATAATTTGCTTTATGTAAATTTGGAAGAACTCCTCCCCTTATTTACTTCGTTATATAAAGGAATTGGAGCTACTTTTGATAATGATGAACGTTGTGTATGCGGTTTTTTGTATATACACAACTTAAAAGCTATGGCTTGCTATGCACAATTTATGGAGGCTTGCGCTCATTTAGATAGAAGTGATATGCAGCTCCCCTCTTTTTTCAAGAGGGCTAAAGGTCAAAAAGCTATAGACCATCTGCCAATACTTGTATCGGAATATGTTGAAAATCAGCATGAATTAGAAAGTTATCACCATCACAAAGCTGCAGATAAATACGATTTTTGCCGTAATTTTGATCTTTTTCAATCAGTCTTTGATGCTGCAGCATTAGGTCAATATATAGTTGGGACGCATAGAGGGCCACCTGCTGGCTTTATCAATGAAGCTTGTATCTTTGATGCTAGCAAATTTAAATATGAGTGGCGCCTAGATGATCAGAACCGCAGGATTCCTTACATAATTTATAATGGAAAAGGATACCGAATTAATAATCTACATGTACATTCTAAGAATTTAGCAGCATTTAGTTCTCGCATTTCAGGGCCTTATACTTTGGGGCACCTTTCGCCTATTTATTTAGGACAGTGGTAATATAGTGGAGTGAATTATCGACACTTGTCCAGATAGGGTGACTTAAAGGTGCCATCAATGACTTTTCTTCTATGAAAGTAGTTATTACCGATAATATCAACAAATGGAGGGGTGGGAAGAGTATTTTCTTTGCTATAGAGAAGCCATCCCAATCAATTGTGCTGGGATCTGTATAAAGAATATCCCAATCGAGGTCGATTTTAGATAAATTCTCCACCAATTCATAGAGCTTGTCTGCCGAGGAGATGAAGATAACATCATCTTCGACAAACCAAACTAATGGGTTTGTTTAGGAAAGAGATTGGGGTCAAATATTTTAATCGCGGGAATTTTCGCGTGGGTACAAACTATCGTTCCTTAGGGAATTCAGCTATATAAGGCAATAAAAAATAAAGAATAAAACTTTTTAGCATTTTTAATCCGATGATTTGCAAAGATCACTAAGTCGCTTTTCCAATAAAATGTGGTCAATATCAATTTGCATTTCATCAATGATTAATTGGCCTTGTTGAAAGTGAAATTCTTTGGGGCGAATTTTTATGCAATAATCCCCAATAAGGGAAGCCACAAATGAGAAATTTGATTCACTGTGAATTATACAGTCAAATTTTTGTAGAGAAAAAAAATCTTCGAGTACATTTTTTGAATGGCTATTGTTTTCTACTCTTGTCCCAAATTCTATGGGGAATTTTTCTCTGGGGAATTTTTCTCTGAAAATAGCCATGAGTTCGTTAGTAGTAGAGTCATCGGAAAAAAGGTGTACATAGAGTTCCCTTTGATCTAATAATTTACAAAGGTGGTTTAAAGCTTTAAAGTAGTAAGTTAAAGGGGGAAACTTCAATGGATAATATTTCTCCATATTTGGCCCATCAAATTCTTTTCCAAGCCGGACGTGAATAGCAACTGAGAGTTTTTGTTTAGGAATTTTCACTAAATCAAGATCAGCTTTCAGACAAATATTTTTTTGGAGCTCCTTTTTAAAATTTGGGTCATTCCAATCAACAACGAATGAAGGGTAGTTCTGGGGACTGGTGAGTTCAAATTCTGAAAGAGGGAAATAAGGAATTTCTAAAATGGCTGGACCTCTTTTTGAAAATTCGTTAATATAAGTGTCGATTGCAAAAGAGTCTAGGCGGGGTAAGTAAATAACCTCAAGATCTGCTATATCAGAAGAAAATGGAAGCTCTAGTTGGGATAAGGATAATTGACTAGAATAGCTAAACTCTTTTAATAACAATGGAATGCCAAATTTATATGAAATCCACTTGGCATGTAGATAAGAAACTAATTGATCTCCGAATCGTCCACCGCTAAAAGAATAAGTAATGTAGTGGGGCGCTTTCTCAAGACATTGAAGATTTGAAAGAGGCACACAAAAAAGAAAAACTAGAATTAATCTCAAAGAAAGCAATCTCCTCTTAGGAATCTATTGGGACACTTTCAACTTCTCCACCCCCCACATGGGGTAAGATAATTTCTATAAAGTGTTGAATTGAGAATAGTTTGGCCTGGTCTGATTTTAAAAAATCATCGATTGATCGAATATAATTGTCATAAGTGTTTCTA
The DNA here is from genome assembly GCA_021847505.1 of bacterium. Lineage (GTDB taxonomy): Bacteria > Chlamydiota > Chlamydiia > Chlamydiales > 2-12-FULL-49-11 > JAJZEO01. Next base: position 22,717 of record JAJZEO010000016.1, on the reverse strand, counting down.
TCCATAGTTTTTAAAAATCGGTGTAATTCCTTTTCATTTGAAAAATCATTTGCGGAAATAAAACAATTTTTGGGGATGTATTGGGTTACACTATCCGCTCCAAGGTATACAGGGACACACCCAGAGACAAAACAATCGAATATTTTTTCTGTGATATAACCTGACCTGCCCCTGGTATTTTCATAGCTAAAGCAAAATTTGTAATTTCTAAGAATTGGCCACTTGTTTTTTATTGCGCCCTTCCAATTTTTATATCTTACCCAGCTTGGTGAATTTCCGTATAAATCAAAACCCTTGATTTTTCCCCGTTCAAAAAAATCTATCGTCTTTCTTCGAGCTGTATAAAGTTCATCAGGATGGTCCGAGGTATTATCATTTGCAATTAGTGTTGCAAACTTCTTTTCACTCCAATCAACAATTGGTTGGATCATCTTTAGTCTTGGTTGCGGGAAGAACATTTTAAAATATGTTTCATTATCAATTACATCGTCGAACAAAGTGAAAATTTTCCCGAAATATTCAGCGAGAGAGGGATTATGTAGTTCAAGGGAGACTACGGGTGGCTCAAAGACTAAAAGAAAGCGATGACTTTTTGGAATGTGAGAAAAGTTCTTTAAGCTTTCCTGATCAATGTTTGAAAGAGAAATCAGATAGGTTACATCATCTCCTGGACTTTCCTCACAAGGGGCTTTGACTGCAAAATTATTTTTTTCGAGGGCCTTTCGTAAATAAATCCAAGTCTTGCTAGTTTCATCTCTGGCCTGGCTGTTCGGGTCATTATATTTGTAATCCCCAAAAAAAAGTGTCTCAAAGTTTATACTGGGAAAGGGTAATATGTAAATGGTTTTGCTGTGGAGGGGAGTAAAATGAAACAAAAAAAACGGACAAAAAAATAAGAAACAACTCTCTAAATTTGACAAAAAAAAGCAAATATAGCCAAACGATCTCATAAGAAAAATAACACTAATATTTTAAGGGGGTTCCTTAAAATTACAGTAGGGGACAATACTTCCTTTTTTTGTGAATATATCGATCCAATTTCATCTGATAATCTGGATTTTTGACAAAATCGCTGATTGGATTTTGAACATTATAAATATACAGTACCTCTGGAATGTAAAGTTGCCTGTGGCCTGCCATTTCTAGCATTGGAAACATCATTGCTAAATCCCAGCCCATTTCAAAAAACTTACCTTCATACATTAAGTCTTGAATGAGGATCTTTTTAAAAAGCCAAGCATAAAAGGTTCTGAGATGAGAAACGCGGCATTTTCCCCGAAAGGCATTTCGTTCAATGATCGAATCTGTAATTTGATTTTGCATTCCGGGGTTTCCTTTTGAATCACGATAACTTCCGTGTGTAATCCATACCGGTCGATCTTTGTTTGAATAGACTTTATTGAGATGATTGAGGACCTGATCATGAGCAAGCCAGTCATCCCCATCAACAGTGACAACGATCTCTTCGTCATCGCAGCTGTGAATCGCCTCATACAAATTTCTCATGGCACCCTTTCGTTCTTTATTTTCTATTAAAGTAAAATTAACTGCGAAATTCCATTCATTGACAAGGGATTTTATTAATGGGACTGTGTTATCAGGGGAGTAATCATCGATATAAATCACTCGATAATTAACATAATCTTGGTTGAAAATGGAAGATAAGTTTTGTTTAACCCATTTTTCATTTTTGTACGAAGGAACAACAATTACGATTCTCTTTTCTTCTAGTAAGACTTCATTACCAAATAGCCCTAGTAGTGCAAAACAAAAATAGAAACCTAACTTCATAAAGTAACCGGTTGTTAGTGTGTTAAATTCTAACCAAAGACGGTTCAGCTTATAAAACTTTTTCATTAAACATTCAACGATATTTAATCTGTATTTTCGGCATATTCAAATAGCTTTGTCCCAAATGCAACATGATCGCTAACGTTGGTCTACAAAGAGACATTAGTGGACTATTTTTTGATTTTATGAAAGAATGTTCAATTGAAGGTTTATATAGTGAAAATTTATGGCAAATTGGTTTGTTATTTCCTTTTGGAATCTGCTTATCGTGAGTTTCTTTCAACTTTCAATTTCTGCTCATTGCAATTTGGTTGAATTTATTATGAATTGTTCGGGGATTGCAGATGAGGTCTTTAAGGATCCAATCGAGCCCCAAGATGTATTTAGCAGTTCTCCCTACACACAGCTTCGTTATCGCTTAAAAGAGCGAGGATGGGATATTATTGCAGTTGAAAGCGATAAATTTGGAAATGGTGATGTGGTTGTTTTTAACAATGTTCCAAATAATAGTGATTTAGCAAGATTAAAGAAACTTAAATGCAAGAAAATTTTAACGATTTGGGAGCCCCCTACAGTTTGTCCTGAAGTTCATCAAAAAAAAGTGCATTCTTTATTTGATCGGATCATTACCTGGAATGATAATTTGGTTGATGGAAGCCGTTATATTAAGTATGGCTATCCGGTAAACCATGGTATGGTTTTGAATTTGCCTTCTTTTTCAGAACGAAAGCTCGTGTGTACAATAATTGGGAATAAAACATCTTCTCACCCAAATGAACTTTATTCAGAGCGAATTAGGCTGCTAAATTTTTATGAAAAAAATTCTCATTTAAGCTTTGATCTATTTGGATTTTCAAAATCGGATCACCCCTGCTATGTTTGTTCGCCTGAAGACAAGCTTGCAGTGTTGAAGAATTACCGATTTTGTTATGCGTTCGAAAATTATTTGAATAATGATGGTTATATCACTGAAAAAATATTTGATCCGTTAATGGTGGGTTCAGTGCCTATTTACCTTGGAGCCACAAATATAGCAGACTATATTCCTGCTGGGTGTTTCATCGATGCCAGGGAGTTTAACACATATTCAAAATTGCATTCCTATATTGAATCAATGGAGGAAAAAGTATGGCAAAATTATCTCAATAACATTCAAAAATATGTCAATTCCGTTCAAGGAGATCGATTTAGAACGAAACAATTAGTGAAAGCGTACTTAAAGGCAATTTTCGAATGAAATTTTTAAAAGGGAAAAGTTTAGTAGGATTTGTTTTTTTAGGAACCTTACTTAGTCTATTTGTTTTATTTGCAGATGATTATGTTGTTGGCGAGTTGCAGGGGGAACTAGGAAATCAAATGTTCATCATTGCCGCAACAATTGGGTTTTCGGAGGAAAATGGTTTAGTGCCCTGTTTTCCTGCTTTACTGACAGATGAAAGATGGAATATTCCTGAAAATTTTCAAGCAATTTTTTTTAGACTGAATGGGCATGCCCCCAACGTAAGAATTAGAAGCATATATAATGAACCATACTTTCACTATTGCAAAGTTCCCCCTAGCCGCAACGTTTTACTTAGGGGGTATTTTCAATCAGAAAAGTATTTTATTCATTGCAAGGATAAAGTATTAAATATATTTGCCCCTTCAGAGGAAATTATTTCTTACCTGACTAGTAAATATGGGCCTATTTTGGAAAACTCAAACACTGTTTCCATACACTGTCGTGACTATAGGCGAGATACTGAACAGATCTATCACCCAAATTGCACACGAGAATATTATATAAACGCAATGAAGCATTTTCCTAAAGAGTCCTTATTCGTTGTCTTCTCGAACAACATAGAATGGTGCAAAACCATATTCTCGGGAATAGAAGAAAATATTATTTTTATTGAAGGTGAAAATCGTTACCATGATTTGTATCTTATGAGTCTTTGTAAAAGTAATATCATTGCAAATTCAACTTATTCCTGGTGGGCGGCCTATCTCAATCGCAATCCAAATAAACTCGTAGTTGCGCCAAGGAAGTGGTTTGGGGAAGCCTATGATATGCACAATACGGAGGATTTGATCCCTAAATCTTGGATAATCGAAAATTAGGAAACTGTTTGCATAAATTGGAGGTTTGTTTTGTATCGATATTATGGTGTTGTGAGAAATTATTTACTAGTGCTCTTCCTCCCATTGAGTGTTCCTGTATTTGCACATGTAAATTTATGGAAGGATTCAACAGAAGCTGAATTAAGAAAAAATTTTGAGAGACTTTCTTCTAATAGTTTGAATCGATTTGCAGAATGCAAATATTCTCAATATGGCGAAGAAGGAATTATTAAAGAGATTTTTCGTAGACTTCAAATTGAGAAAGGATTTTTTGTAGAATTTGGAGCTATGGATGGGATTGAGATTTCTAATACCAGAAGTTTATGGGAAAGTGGCTGGGAAGGAGTTATGATTGAGCCATCATCAGATTTGTACAATGAACTTAGTTTAAACTATCCCAGAGATTCTGGGGTAATGCCATTGAAGTTAGCGGTTACTTATAAGGCGGATGACAAAAATGGTCTTCTATTCGATGAAATATATCAACGGTATTTCCCAGAAAGAGAAATCGATTTTTTGTCTATTGATGTTGATGGGGCTGATTACTATATTCTCAAGGGGTTGAAATGTAGGCCTAAAGTAATAATGATTGAAGCGAATTTAGCTTGGCACCCTTTAATTAAGCAAGAAGTCTGTGAAGAAATTGCATTAGCAAATCGGCAACAGCCATTAGAAGTATACATAGAGGTGGCGAAAAGAATGGGGTATGAGCCTGTTTGTCTTACTATTAATCTATTTCTAGTTCGAAAAGATTTGCACGAGGCATTTAAGGAAACTCCTAATGATGCTATGTCCCTTTGGAGAGATGCTTTTCGTGCTCTCCCTTTTAAATCTAGTTTGCCTTCAATATTACAACAATGGGAAGAGGTTGATTACAGTGCGATTTGTCCTATTGATGAGCAATTTTAAATTAACAAGAATTTAGGTTGTTCTCTGAGTATCTATTTGACTTTAATAGTGATTTTCCTAACTATCCTGGGGGAAATATGGAACAACTTTTTTTCTCTACGAGGACAATTTTTATGTTAACTAATATGACTAGAGCCGTAACTTTAGCTGCATGTTTAATTTGTCTAACTCTATATGCGGAAGAGAGGGAGATTAAGTTTTATAATGCTAGGATTGACGCACATATTGTCGATATTCCTCTAGAAGATGAGCCAAAATTTTCTGGGGTGAGCGGGATTGACCAAATTTACTACATTAATCTTGCTACCAGGCCCGAGAGAAAGAAGAGAATAGAAGCATTAATGCATAAGCATCATTTTAATGCAACACGCGTAGAAGCTGTAAATGGTAAGGAGCTCTTAAGAAATGATCTTTGGAAGATAACAGGGAAAAAAAAATATGATACTGAATTAACACTAGGAGCCATTGGTTGCGCACTTAGCCATTTTTCCATTTGGAGAGATGCTATACTTAAAGGTTACGATAGAATTTGGATAATGGAAGATGATATTGAGATTTTTCAACCTCTAGAAAAAATCCCAGAGTTATTAGAAAAGCTTAGTAAATTAGATCCTGATTGGGATATTTTATATACAGATCCAGATACGAGAAATTGGGATGGAACATTTCTTAGACAAACTCATGTACCGCCAATGCATCACCCAAAAGTGGAAAAAGCTAACGCGGATTATTTTTTTAAGAGAGAGTTTATTGGAGATGACTTTGAAAGGATTCATGTAAGAATTGGAGCCTATTCACTGATTATATCAAAATCAGGACTTGAAAAACTGATTAAATTTCATCAGTCAATGGAACTATGGACCCATGTGGATGTTTCCATCCATTTAGTTCCCAATATTCGACAATATGTTCTTACACAGCCGTATATTACACATACAATAGTTAATCGAACAAGCGATACAAGTAGTTAATGAAGCAGATTTATTATGAAAACCATTTTTGTTGTAATTATTTTGATGTCGAGTTATGTTTGTTATAGTAATGAACGCGTAATCAATGATTGGGACGTTGTCTATGCTAAAGTGTCTGATATTCAATCTCCTAAAGATGCTGACTTTTTATTAATTCAAGATTATTTACTAAACGGAAGAAGGGACTATTTAAAATGGCTTAACTATGAATGGTATATCCCATCTAAAGCTGATGGTTTACGTTATGATTTTAGAGCAAGAAATCTAAAGTTGGGAAATAACGGTGAGATTGATCTTGAACTGCATAAAATATTGTTTAACGATGATCCAAATTATAGAGATTGTTGCGTTGTTTGTTATGGAAGTTGGAATTCATCCTATACGGAAAAAATTTCAAGAATTAAAAAATATCTGAAAAAATGCCATTTCACAGGGCATTTTCTTTATCGTCTAGGTGGGTGGCCTGACGTTGAAGGGGGATCTCTAACTCTTATTCATGTTCCCTATAGTTTTAAGCTCTGTATGATCAGGGAGGCCTACCGATTGGGATATAAAAATATTATATGGATTGATTCAGCGGTGATTCCTGGTGAAAAGTTCAATGCGATTCTACGTTATTTGGAGGAAGATGGGTACTTTCTGATTGATCATGTAACAAAAGTTGCAGCTCATGACTCCCCCATGGTTGTTGAGGCATTTTCTTTAACGGAATACGAAAGAGCATCAATTCCCCAGATACAAGCCTCTTTGATTGGATTAAATATGGAAAATGAAAGGACTAGGCTCTTTTTTGAGAATAGTTTCGAGAAAATGAGGAAGCTTAAGGGCTTTCTTTCTCCTAGGCCAGAACAAGTAGCATTGGGAATTGTCGCTCATAGACTAAAAATGTTTCCCCAGTTGCCCTATTCAGAGGTGTTCACAGAAGAAGGGAATGTAGAGACTATGAATCACTTTTACAAGCTAGCAAGGTGAAAAGAGACTATAAATGGCATCAGTAAGCTCGAAGCAACAAATATTTTTTTTCATAATAAGTGTTTGTTTTTTGGCAAATATTTATGCTGAGAGCGGTAGAGGTTCTAGTGCCCCATATATTTCAGGAGACTCTTTTCGTGCGCTTGCAAATTTCGTCTTTGATGAAGAAAGTCGTTCGCTAATGCCAACTAAAGTCAGATTTGGTGATATCATTTTTGTAAAAATAGATCTTTTAGATGATTTTATTGCTTCTTATCATTCAAGAATTAACCAGCCCTACATTCTTATCACACATAATGGAGATCTTCCAGTGACTGATAAATATAAGGGATATTTAGATAATGACAATGTGATAATTTGGTTTGCACAGAACATAACAAACTTTACCCATCCAAAGCTTAAAGGTATTCCAATTGGAATAGCCAATAGATGTTGGCCACATGGAAATGTTCAAAAGCTAAAAGAAGCAAGATCGCTTTTTCAGAATTGCAACAAAGAACATTTGCTTTATATGAATTTCTCCATTGGAACTTATTCCGACGAACGGTCTTATGTGTATAATTTATTCAGACAGTTAAATGGGGGTGTTTATTCTTGCTCTAAGGATTTTTTTTCCTATTTAACCGACTTGGCAAGAACAAAGTTTGTGATTTCACCACGAGGAAATGGAATAGATACTCATAGAACCTGGGAGGCGTTGTATATGGGGGCTGTCCCAGTCGTAAAGAGTTCCTCGCTGGATCCTTTATTTAAAGACTTACCTGTTTTGATAGTCGATGATTGGAACATCATTGATGAGAGTTATTTAGAAAAAAAATGGGACGAATTTAAGGATAGGGAATATAATTATGAAAAATTATATATTAACTACTGGGAAAAAGAAATTAGTAAGTACAAGAGAGGCTTTGTAGTAAAATAGAGAGATAGCTGTTAAAGTAGGATAGATTAAAAAAAGAGGTTAGCATGAGAAATTGGATTTTTGTTCTTTTTTGCTGGGGGAGTTGTTATGGGGATGCTTTTGATGTAGCGAGTCGATTTGTTCCTTCCGATGCTGTCATTATTGATTGTGGTGCGCATGATGGTAGTGACACATACAAAATGGCTAAATTTTGGCCTCAGGGTAAAATCTATGCTTTTGAATGTAGGCACGATGTGTATGAACAGCTTCGCACTAGAGTCGCTGGTTTGCAGAATGTTCAAACCTTTGAAATAGCTTTAGGTGAGATGACTGGTTTTGCAGATTTTTTTTTAAGTGCAAAAAAAAATCCTAGAGATGAGAATCCTTTTGATGCACAAAGTTCTCTTTTACCCCCCACTGATCAATTTGTGTGGTCGGATGTAATTGAATTTTGTGATGTTGTGAAGGTCCCCATAATTACTTTGGATGATTGGGCAAATATGACAGGGGTTAAAAAAGTGGATTTTTTATATCTTGACATGCAAGGGGCAGAGTGCCAGATGTTAAGAGCTTCTCCGCGAATTTTGTCCACTGTAAAAGTCATTTATACCGAATATTCAGAGTTAGAGTTTTACAAAGGGACTGTTTTATTAGAAGAGTATAAGAGCTGGTTAGAATCATTGGGTTTTTCAATGATTTGTAAGGAACAAACATGTCATACACATCATGGAAATGTTGTGTTTGTGAGAAAGGAACTTTTGAAGTAATTACAAAGTCACGTGCATCAATAAAAGAGGTCTACAGTTTGATCGATGTTAAAAAGAGCTCCTTTTCTTGTATCATTATGAATTACAGAAATCTTTTTCTGTCCAAGCTCTAAAGTAATTTTGGTTACCTGAAGAAGAGTTGAATTACTAGAAAGAGTTATCAACACGCTTTGTAGTTAACTGCAAGATTTTTCTTGAAAAAGAAGTTCTCACCTGCCTATATCATCTTTAGGCCAGGTATCGGAATCACTAAATGGCCAATTGCCAACAAGATCGATTGTGGATATGTATTCGTGAATATTAGGCAGGTGATGGATGTCTATATCGAGTCCAGACCAAAAATATATATGTGTTAAAAAATCAAAGATTTTTTTAACTCCTTTTTTGGAGAAAATGCTAGAAGATGTACCTAAATGAAACCAAGTTCTAGCTAATTGCAAAGAAGGAAAGTACTCAGGATCTGGCAAAATTGTTGGGTCATCAGGACGCTGATCTTGACGTATCCAGTGACAGTCAGAAATATGAGAATTATTTTCATAACGATGGTTTATGTTTGTATAAAACAGATCCCAATCTGGGTCTAAATTAGATAAAGCGACTAAAAATTTAGAGATAGATTCGGGTGAACAGTGAAATTCGACATCATCTTCCATAACCCAAATGCAATTGAAGTTGTTATCGAGCGCGTGTTTTAAAATCGATAAATAGGTTATAACAATACCTACTTGCCCCTTTTTAATATTTCTTCTGCCGTAGGGACCAACGATTGCATCCATGTCAGATTCGGTAAGTCGGTATCTTCCATCAAAACCTGAGACGCGATTGGCGTGTAATAAGTTTTGATTGAGTATTTGTTCCATTCTTTGCCATCGATCAGTGCGTCTATCAAGATTGATTACATAAATACAATCTACTTCGTCTACCCCAGATAAATCACTATGAGTTGCTATTGGTTCTATAAAGTTAGCAATAGGAGTTAAAAAGGGATAAACGCAACCTACTTTCTGATGTTGATCATAGAGTTCTTCCGCGAAAAGCAAGAGAGTTCTTGAGAGAAGAGCAATAACGAGAATTCCCTTAAAGGGATACTGCACTAAAGTCATCTAAATTACCTTAAATTAACATATATCAAGAATAGTTTTGTGCAAATAAGCATGTTTAAGATATTAGTCGTTTTTAGGGAAAAATCAATAGATTTTATTTGGGGACATCATTTTCATGCTAGCATCGTTCTTTGTAAATTAAAACATGGGCGCATTTTTTCTTTTTCTGATAGGATAGCATGAAAAATGAATAACACTCATAAGGTCCATGATGAAATTTGTTCGAATAAGTTTTCTTGCTTTTGTGATTACATTTCTGACCCAGCCATTCATTGCTGCATTGGGGCGGCGAGAGATACCTATACCCATGAGGACAAGTGTAATAGTTCCCTGTCATTACAAGCATTTTTATCTATTACCAGACCTGATCGATTACTATGCCCAGCAACATGTTCGACCTGATGAGTTTATTATCTCTCTGACAACAAGTCAAAAAAAGTACATTCCTACTGATTTGATTGAATGCGTGTTGACAAAACAATACCCCTTTGTGGTTAAAATCGTTGAAGATGAAAATGAATACCCTGGAGAAAATCGAAATGCTGCATGTCGAGCTAGCACCGGGGATATTCTTCTTTGCCAAGACGCTGATGATCTTCCTCATCCACAAAGAATGGAATTCATAAAATATCTTTTTGAGAACTATAAGGTGGATTTTCTTATCCATCGTTTGTTTTTGAATGAGGGAAATTTTCCTAATTATTCTCTCCAAGATATAGTTCATAATAGTTGTTATGTGTCGGACTATTCCACAATTTTTGATAGATATGGTTCCATTTCTAATGGGGTGCATAATGGTGTTGTTGTCATCACCAGGGCTGTATTTGACCAATTTCAATGGCCTGATTTTAAGTTAGGTGAGGACATGACTTTTAATCGTCATGTGATTGAATCGCATCAATTCCATACAGTGGTAACGGATGCTTATTTGATTCTTTATAGGAACTACCTAAGTTCTTATCAAAATTGAGATAAATTTTAAGTAAAAACTAAATAGTAAATCGGTAAGTCAGTGCATCTTCATTTTGATTGACAACAAACAATGATCCAAATAGTGTGCTGGCGTACTGAGCAAGGTTTTTACTATTTTATGTTAAAAATGATGTTTTTTTCGGTTATTCTCACTGCATTCAATATTCACTCAGGACCAATTAATGAAAAACCTATTGTTGCAGTTATACCGTCTTATAATAACGAACAATGGATCGAGAAAAATTTGACTTCTGTATTAACTCAGAAGTATACCAATTTTCGAGTGATTTACATTGATGATTGTTCTACCGATAAAACAATGCCCCTTGCACAAGAAATTATAAATAGATTTTCCGCAAATGCGGTTTTAATTCATAATGAGAATAGAAAAGGAGCATTGAGAAACATTTATGAAGTGATTCATCAACATTGTAAAGATGAAGAAATAGTCGCACTTATTGATGGCGATGATTGGTTAGCTCATGAAAATGTATTTGCTCTTCTTAACGAAGAATATTCCAAGGAGAGCTCGCCTTGGTTAACACATGGCTCATACATCACCTCAAGAGGTGTTCCCGGGATTAGTGCTCCTGTAAATAAAAAGGTGATCCAAAGGAATAGATTTCGGGAATATACTCAACCCTCTCATTTACGAACTTTTTATGCGTGGCTTTTTAAAGCTATAAAGAAAAAGGATCTTATGTTTGAAGGGGATTTTTTTCCTATGGCTTGGGATCTTGCTATTTTATATCCAATGATGGAAATGGCAGGTGAAAACCAAGTATTTATTCCTGATATACTTTATATCTACAATGATGAAAGTCCAATTAATGATCATAGAAAGAACCACGCTCTTCAATTGAGTCTTTTTAAATCGATTAAAGAGATGAACAAATATGTCCCGATAAAAGAAAAAACATTTCAAGAAGCTATTCAAAAATTTTCGTCTCCCATTGGTTCTCTCTCTGGTACATCAGGGTTACAAGGCGTTGATCAAATTTATGTAATTAATCTCGATGAACGGCCCCAAAAATGGGAGCAGATAAAACTTTTGTTTGAAGCTCAAGAATTGTCTCCTACTAGGGTTCCCGCAATAAACGGGTGGAAAATTAATAAAAATGTAATCAACCAAATTAACTATAAGGGTAATCTTCACGGTTCCTTAAATCCTGGAAGGGTTGGATGTGCATTAAGTCACTTGAAAGTATGGATGGATGCTATTGCAAGAAATTTTCAGATTGTTTGGGTGGTCGAAGATGATGTCGAATTTCTTACTTCCCCTCATGTATTATCTCAATTACTCGCAGACTTAGCTAAAATCGATTCAAACTGGGATGTTCTTTACACAGACTCTAACACGCGAGATTGGAACGGTGCTTATGCGGATAGTGTTCTTTTGGTTCCTCCTCCCCCCTTTATTGAAGCTTCAGAAGAGGTTCAGAATCAGGCAATAACAATTATTAGTCAGGATTTTGCAAAAATTGGATGTAGGCATGGGAGTTATTCTATGCTGATTTCAAAAAATGGTCTAAAAAAACTGTATGAATTTCATAAAAGTTATCCGCTTTGGGCACCAATAGATCATTCTCTTCATTATACACCAAACTTGCGCCAATATATTGTGAGACATAATGTTGTGACACATAGCAATGAGAAACGGGTCTCTGATACTGATGATCCGATAGAGTGAATGGGTGTATTTCGACTACTCTGAAGAATTGAGATGTTTCGAAATATACTTCGCGAGCTGCATCATGTCGACGGGCTTTTTGTGGCCGAAGAACTTGGCGAGCTTAGCGTCGGGATTGATGATGCGCTTGTTGGATTCGTCTTGTAGGCGGTGCTTTTTGATGTAGTCCCAGAGGCGCTTGGTCACTTCGGGGCGGGTGACGTCTTCTTTGCTCCCGATGAGGGCGGTGAGTTCGGGGGAGGGGCGGAAGGTCGCTTGTTGCCGTGTCGCCTTTTTGGTTGTGGCTTTTTTAGTCGGCGCCTTCTTCGTGGGGGCTTTTTTAGTCGTGGTCTTTTTCGTGACCGTTTTCTTCGTCACTTTTTTCGTGGGGGTCTTGGCTGTCGCTTTTTTAGCGGCACCTTTTTTGCCTTTGCGGCCTTCGTAGGCGGTTTTGGGGTAGTTGTGGTACTTGGTTTCGAGGTCGGCGATGTCGTTGACGATGACGTTGCAGTCGGGGAAGTTGGTGCAGGAGAAGAAGGTTTTGCCGAAGCGGGATTTGCGGGCGACGATTTGGCCGTCGCAGCCGATAGCGGGGCATTTGGGGAGGTCGGTGGGGATCTGTTCGCCTTTCTTGGGGATGTTGACGATGCCGCGGCATTCGGGGTATTTCGAGCAGCCTAGGAAGATGCCAAAGCGGGACTTGCGGGGCTTCATTTCAGAGCCGCAGGTGGGGCATTTTTGATCCCAGTCAAAGTCGTCGGCGTAGGCCGATTTGTCGAGGGCTATTTCTTCGAGGGGCGCGGTGTAGTCGCAGTCGGGGTAATTCGTGCAGCCATAAAAGTAGCGGTCTTTGGACCAGATTTTTTGAAGCTTGGCGCCGCATTTGGGGCAGTCGAGGTCGGTGGCGATTTTGGGGACGTGGGCTTCTTTTTCGGCGAGCTCTACGGTGGGGGCAAAGTCTTTCCAGAATTTCTTGAGGAAGGCTTTCCAGTCGATGTCAGTTTCGGCAATTTTGTCGAGCTCGTCTTCCATCCCGGCGGTAAAGGTGATGTTCATGATCTTGGGGAAGTTGTCTTCGAGCATTTGGCAGATGATTTTTCCGAGCTCAGTGGGGATGAGGGTGTTGCGTTCTTTGGTGGTGTAGGAGCGGCTTTGGATTTTTTGCATGATGGAGGCGTAGGTGGAGGGGCGGCCGATGCCGGACTTTTCTAGCTCTTTGACGAGGGAGGCTTCGGTAAAGCGGGGTGGGGCTTTGGTAAATGATTGGGTAGCGAAGGTGTCTTTGAGGTGGAGCGGCTGGCCTTCTTTGAGGACGGGGAGGGTTTTGTCTTCGTTGGTATCATCTTGGTGGTCTTCTTTTTCTTCATAGACGGCGAGGAAGCCGCGGAATTTGATGACAGAACCTGTGGCGCGGAGCTGAAGGTCTTTGTCGGTGGCAATGTCGTAGGTGACGGTGTCGTAAATGGCGGGGACCATTTGTGAGGCGATGAATCGTTTCCAGATGAGTGAGTAGAGTTTGAATTGGTCGGGGGTGAGGTATTGTTTGATTTTGTCGGGTGGGCATTCAAAGTCGGTGGGGCGGATCGCTTCGTGGGCGTCTTGGGCATTTTTCTTGGTGGCGTAGTTGGGTGGTGAGGGGGGGAGGTATTCGTCTCCGTAGGTGAGCTGGATGTAGGTTTTTCCTTCGCGCTGGGCCTCGGGGGCAATACGGGTGGAGTCGGTTCTCATATAGGTGATAAGACCTTCAACGCCGGAATCTCCGAGGTCGACCCCTTCGTAGAGGCTTTGTGCAATCATCATAGTGCGGGAGGCAGAAAATCCGTGGTGGCGGGAGGCTTCTTGTTGTAGTGTCGAGGTGATGAAGGGGGGCACGGGGTTGCGTTTCTTCTCTTTTTTCTCGACAGAGGCGACTTTGTATTTGGCTTGTTTGAGGATCTTTTCGATCTCTTTGGCCGATTTTTCGTTGTTGATGAGAAAGACTTCTTTCTTGTCGCTCTTTTCTTTTTCGACACGCAGGCCCTTGACCGAGTATAGGGCGGCTTCAAACGGTTTCTCTTTGGCATCTTTGGCAAGGTGGGCACCGAGATTCCAGTATTCAACGGGGATAAAGGCTTCGATTTCTTTTTCGCGGTCGACGATCAGTTTGAGGGCGACAGATTGGACGCGGCCGGCAGAGAGCGAGCTGTCGCGGGCGCCTCGGCCAATTTTGCGGTGGAGAATGGGGGAGATCTTGTAGCCGACCATCCGGTCGAGGAGGCGGCGGGCTTGCTGGGCATTGACGAGGTTGTCGTCGATTTTGCGGGGGTGGGCAATCGCTTCTTTGACGGCTTCTTTCGTGAGGGCATTAAAGGTGACCCTCTTATAAGGGGTCGATTTGGGGAGGATCGAGGCAATGTGCCAGGCGATCGCCTCTCCTTCACGGTCAGGGTCGGGGGAGAGAAGAACTAAATCGGCTTTTTTAGCCGCCCGTTTGAGTTTTTCAACGACTTCCTTTTTTCCCTCAAGTAGCTCATACTCGGGAGTAAAATCATTTTCAATGTCGATGCCAAATTTTTTCGGGGGTAGGTCGCGGATGTGCCCCAAAGAGGACTCAAACGCATAATCACTCCCTAAAAATTTCTTTAGTGTCTTAATCTTAGTGGGAGACTCAACAATGATTAATGTTTTGCTCACGGCTACTCTCTTCGGCTTTCATCGTCTCAGGATAGGGGGACCTCACATTTAAAGACAAGCAAACAATTTTTTTCCCCACAATAATAAATTTTTTTGGTAAAGGGAGGGGGAAGAGGTGTTTGTTATGAAAAAGAAGCTCTTAATTACTTTAATGGGAATCGGAATGATTTCTTTTGGGGGGTTATCTTTTTTAATTGGAAAGCAGGTGCTTGGGGTGGTTAAGTCTTATTATAGAAGCCATTCTGATTATAAACCAATGTCTAAAAATCTCATCATGGAACAAAAGCCGTTTGTCGTGATGATCACCACTCAGAATACCGAAGAATATGTAGAAAAGAACATTCGATCAGTTTTAGAGCAAAATTATGAAAATTATCGTCTCGTATTCATTGATAATGGATCGAGTGACCGGACCTATAGCAAGTGTGTCGATTGGGTCAAACGTTATAAAATGATGGGTAGCTCAAAATTTATCCGGATGACAGAGAAGAAGTCGGTTACGGAGATTCTTTATTTTGCGATTCAGGAGCTTAAGAATCAGGAAATCGTGGTGCTCCTCGATGGAAAGGATTGGTTTTCGCATACTGAGGTGTTAAGTGAACTCAATCGTTACTACAATGATCCTTATGTTTGGATGACTTACGCTCAGTATTCAAATTTTCCTGAGTATGAAAAAGGGGACGCAAGGTCGCCGATCCTTCATGCGAAAAAGCAGCTGGTACTGCGTGCATCACCTTGGATCTATTCCCACTACTGTACCTTTTATGCGGGATTGTTTAAGAGGATCAAGATGAAAGATCTTCTCTATGAGGGGTCGTTCTTTCAATATAAAACCAATCGGGCCATTTTAATGCCGATGCTTGAAATGAGCGAAGAGCATGCTGTTTTTATCCCTAACATTCTCTATGTCAATAACCGGAAGTTACAGCGGGTGATGTCGCAAGAGGAGATCAAAAGCATTCGATCTTATAGCCGCTTTATCCGGTCTCTAAAGCCTTACAATAAGTTAAGGCAGCATCCTAAGTATGAGATTGCTGACAATCAACAAGTCGATTTATTTATCTTTTCTGCTGATCGGCCGATGCAACTGTATTCCTTTTTGGAGTCGCAGAAGAAGTGTGCACCGGGGATCAATGATGTCTATGTGATTTATTCGGCCAGTGAGGAAAAATTTTCTGAGGGTTATGAGCTTGTTCGTAGAACATTTCCTGAAGTTTGTTTTCTTCACAAAGAGGATAAGGCCTCTTCTTTGAAGTCGGAAATTATCGCCCACATTAATAAGGCAAGTTCAGCCTATGTGGCATTAGCAGAAGATCAGACGCTCCTGAAAGATCAAATTGACCTGAATAAGGCTCTTGATCTCCTTGAAAAGACGGGGGCATACGGATTCTTTCTTTCCTTGGGTCTTAATTTAAAGACTCAACCCAAGAATTACTATATCATGGATGATGGCGTCATTGCTTGGCAGTTTGAACAAGGAAAAGAAGATTGGAGTCGTAGTCACTCATTAGGAATGACCCTGTATCGTAAGAGTGATTTAGTCGACTCATTATCGCGTTTAAACTTTCAGTCAATACCTAGTTTTCAAAAGGCTTTTGTCGAGATGAATCAAAGCGCTGAGCTGGGAATTTGTTTTGCTGATAGTAAGACGATTTTTCATTTTTTTGAAATTTTTAGAGTTAAAGAGGGGGAAAAAAGGGTGGCTTATACAACAAAAGAGCTCAACGATTTATTCCTTGAAGGGATGAAGCTCGATATAAGGCAACTCTACCGAATTCAAAATAAGGAAACGAATGTCAGTAAAATCCCTCACTTTATATTAAGATAACAAACAACAAAGGAACTCATTATGAGATATTTAACAAAAAATTCAAGTGTTTTTTTAATGGTGCTGTGCACCCTTTCAGCAGGGGGGCTTTCGTCAAAGCAAAAAGAAGCGCCACCTCCCATGCCTCAAGAGCAGCAAAACGATTACTATGGTTTCATCGGTGGTAGCTATACTTATTGGATAGATACTCGTGAAAGTGGTGGTGTTTTTGTTTCCAATTTCTATGCTACACCATCAACTGCGCCGGCTCAAGGGACTGTCGATTATTTTCCTAGATCTACTGTATCAGGATTTAAGGTAGCAGCGGGATTTGGCTCAAAAGAACGCGAATCGATGTTTATGGTGGACTATACATGGTATAGAAACAAAAATTCTGCGGTGGGGAGCTTTTCTTTTCCAGGCGGGATAGGATATAACAAACCTACTTTACTCAATACCACAGGAGGAACTGCTCAAAAGACAACCACATTTCAGAGGGTTGATGGAGCGTTAGTCAATGGTCCTGGAAAAATGTTTAAATACCTTGAGTTCAAACCGATCATTGCTATCATAGGCGCTTGGGACCATGAAACAACAACGGTCACCTTTAATAACGCTACTAGCGGCACCTCTTCACTCACAACGAATCAAAATTGGTGGGCTGTTGGTCCTGAATTAGGAGTTAGCATGGATTATGACTTGTATAAGGGAGACAACTACAACTTTGCCATTACTTCAATGCTTGGTTTAGGGGAATGTTGGGGTCAAACGAATACAACATATCTTGACTACAACAATTTTAGCAAGGCGACCACACAATCTAGCAAGGACATATCTAAAAACGTAAGTTCCGTAGTTGATGTGAGACTTGGGGTAGCTTTTGAGCACAACAATATGGCTGAAACAAATTTAGGTGTTTATCTAGGGGTTTCCTGGGATTTACAGGCTTGGGTAAACAACTTTTCTTCATCTAACAACAGCTATTGGACTCTACAGGGTCTAACTGTTAATGCAGGCCTGGATTTTTAAGTGTCAGCCTTTCTTCCTCCTCATCGACCATTTTTCCAAAATGGTCGGTGCAGGAGGATAATGTTTTTTAAATGAGAAGTTTTAATGAGAGTACTAATAGACCTCTTTCGAAACTTAGGTTCTGTCGATTTTTCGGTTCTTTTGAGCCGATTTTCCCCCAAAAAAAGGGGGGCAGTATCGTTTACGGTGATACAGCCCCTCTTTTCTTGGTGCAAAATCAGCCAAAATAATCCAAAAACTCGAAGAATCATAAGTTTCGAAAGAGGTCTAATACAAAGTTTGGTTTTATCTTTTGTTTTTTGGGACTCTCTTTCTGCAAGTGGCTTCGTCACATCACAAAATAATTCTCCTCCTCCACCGTCTTTGGAAGAACCAAGGAACTATTATGGTTATGGAGAGCCTAGTTATATTTATTGGATAGCTAAGCGTGATAATGGGGGGATGTTTATCTCTAATTTTTACGCTTCTCCAACAGCTGATGGAGTTCAAGGGAAAGTCGGCTATACCCCTTCAGTTCCTCATTCAGGATTTAAGGTGGCTGCAGGATTTCAATCCTTAGAGCGGGAGATTGCTTTTAAGATCACTTATACTTGGTTTAACAACAAAGACAATCCTATTGGAAATTTCTCCTTTCCCGGTTCTACGGGATATGTTGTGGACGCGCTGACCGTTACCACTACTTCCGGTGGGAGCACAGAGGACAATAGCCAATTTCAAAGAATCGATGCCTCATTGTTCAACTATTTGCGGGGAAATAGATATCTCGCTTCAGGACCGTGGATAAATTTGATTTATGCATGGGAGCAAAGTACGGCTACCCTTTCTTACATCGATGAAAACCAAGTTTTGGTTAAAGTTACACTGAACCAAAACTGATCGGGGTGTGGCCCAAAGATAGGCATTAGATTTTACTACTATTTGTTCAAGGGGGTTAAGAATCGGTTGTTCTTCCGTGGATTGCTAGGTACTGGCCAAGGTTGGGCAACTACAAAATCTGCTTATCTTGAAGTTATCGAACCGACCGCGGAGATTGCCGTATCAAGCCTAGATGCTTATACTTCAGTTTCTACTGTAGTTGATTTGGAATTTGGTTTGGGATTTTCCAACCAAAGGTTAGAACGGCGAACTCCTTATGTTGAGTTTTGGACCTCCTGGGATTTTCAGACCTGGAGCAATACGTTCTCTTCCTTTAACGTACCTGTTTGGTCAATACAAGGGCTCACCCTTTCTCTTGGATATACATTCTAAAAAACTCTTGATTGTTTTCGCAGCTCAGATTACAATGAGCTTATTTGATCAAGGTAATCATGAGTTGGTTTAAGGGCAGTATTGTATTTTTCCTTGTGAGCATGGGGTCTATTTCTGCAAGTGGCTTTGCCACAGCGCAAAGCTATTCTCCTTCCCCCCCTTCAATAGAACAGCCAAGAAACTACTTTGGATACGCTGAAGCAAGTTACACTTATTGGATAGCCAAACGCGATAATGGGGGAACTTTTATCTCTAATTATTATTATCCCGCAACGGCGGCTGGAGTCCAAGGTAGCATTGGTTACACACCTTCAAATCCTCATTCGGGATTTAAGGTAGCTGCAGGATTTCAATCGTTAGAGCGGGCCATTTCTTTTGGGGTTACCTATACTTGGTTCAACAACAAAGGTAATCCCGTTGGTATTTTTTCATTTCCTGGTTCTACGGGATATGTAGGGGGTGCGCCAAGCTTTACCTCTACTTCTGGAGGAACTACACAAAGCAATAGTCAATTTCAAAGAGTTGATGTTTTATTTATCAATGAATTACCACAAATTAAGTACCTCTCCTTCAAGTTATGGTATAATTTATTCATTGCATGGGAAAAAAGTTCAAGTAATTTTTCCTTTGCCAATGACGCGCTAGGCTCAATCACAAATACATTGGACCAAACATGGTCGGCTTGTGGTCCGGAATTGGGAATCACAGTTTGCCATTTTTTATTGAAAGGAAAGAAAAATCAATTGTTCCTCCGTGGAGTGCTGGGTGCAGGTCAAGGCTGGGGGAGCACAAAAACTGTAGCCCTGGAAGTTGAAGAGCCAACGGGGAAGACAATCTTTTCAGGCCTAGATAGGTTCACTACAGTCAGCACTGTGGTTGATTTGGAAATGGGTTTTGGTTATTCCAACCAGAATGTGGAGAAGCAAACGCCCTATGTTGAATTTGGAGCCTTTTGGGATTTTCAGACCTGGAGCAATACGTTCTCTTCCTTTAACGTACCTGTTTGGTCAATACAAGGGCTCACCCTTTCTCTTGGATATACATTCTAAAAAACTCTTGATTGTCCCCGCAGCTCAGATTACAATGAGCTTATTTGATCAAGGTAATTATGAGTTGGTTGGTAGTCCTAAACATGTAATGCTAAGGGTTTAAAAAAATCTTTGATCAGGCGTAGAATGAGTGGATTTCTCTAACATGGAGCCCACTTATGGAATGCAAATGCCCAGCCTGCTCATCAGGCTTAGTTAAAAAGAATGGTCATATCCACAACGGTAAGCAAAATTATCGTTGTCTGACATGTAGTAGACAATTTGTTTTAGAACCATCCCAGAGAGTGATCGACGAGAAAACAAAAAGTCTCATTAGAAAAACCCTGCTCGAACGAATATCTTTAGAGGGTGTTTGCCGAGTTTTTGAAGTCAGTATGCCATGGTTGTTAGAGTTCATAGACAGTTTGATAGCAGAGCTCCCAGAAGACCTAAACGCAGAAGTAATTACTGAAAACGATGAGATTGAGGTGGTATTGCTCGAAGCTGATGAGTTGTGGAGCTATGTTGGATCGAAGGATAATCCTCAATGGTTATGGCTTGTCATGCACTCTAGAACGCGGCAGGTTGTGGCTATGCAGGGAGGACCTCGAAATAAGGAAACTGCTGAAAAGCTATTTTTCAAATTGCCCGAGCGTTTAAAAAAAAAGCCCAATACTATACTGACTACTTCTGCGTGTATTATGAGACAATACCACCCGAGC
Source organism: bacterium (assembly GCA_021847505.1). GTDB lineage: Bacteria > Chlamydiota > Chlamydiia > Chlamydiales > 2-12-FULL-49-11 > JAJZEO01. The sequence continues at coordinate 2,058 of JAJZEO010000016.1, read as the reverse complement.
AACACCAACCCGTTGGCAAAGAATCCGGTAAGACAGCTTACGTTGAAAGACTTAACTGCACCCTTAGACAGCGTTGCTCAAGGCTTGTGAGAAAAACGCTCTCGTTTTCTAAGAAATTGCTCAATCACATTGGCATGATTATGTATTTTGTGTGCGACTACAACCTACATGTGCGAGCATTACATGTTTAGGACTACCGTGTGCGACTACAACCTACATGTGCGAGCATTACATGTTTAGGACTACCAGTTGGTTTAAGGGCAGTGCAGGTTTTTTCTTTCTGAGCATGGTATCACTTTCTGCAAGTGGCATTGTCTCATTGCAAAATAATCCCCCTCCTCCACTTTCCTTAGAAGAGCCGAGAAACTATTATGGATATGCCCAGGCAAGTTACCTCTATTGGGTCGCAAAACGGGCGGGGGAAGAGGTGTTCATCTCCAACTTTTACTATCCCCCCACAGATAACGCAGTTCAAGGAACAGTCGGTTACATTGCTTCTCCAGCCCATTCAGGATTTAGAGCTGCCGCTGGATTTGAGACGATCGAGCGTGAGATAGCTCTTAGAGTTCAATATACCTGGATGCCAAAAAATACCCCGCAGACCGTTTTCTCCTATCCAAATTCTACAGCGTACGTTGCTAGTGATAAAACTGAAATTGTTACGGGGGGGGTCGGACAGACAACTTCTCTATTTCAGAGGATCGACTTTGAGATGATTAATTCTATGCCTAACCATAAATACCTCTACTATAGACCATATTTGAGCATGGTTTTGGCTTGGAATCATGAGGAAACCTCGATCACCACATTTCTTTCAGGCAACGGCCCCTTTTATTTTACATCAAAACAAGATTGGTGGACCCTTGGTCCTGAACTGGGGGTTAGATATGGCTATTTCATATACAAAGGCAAGAATGGGCTCTTACGACTGAATGCAATTACCGGTGCAGGTCAAGGTTGGAGCCATACCAATACTACTATTTTTGAAACTTTCTACCAGACAGAGGCTGTCTTACTATCTGCCAAGGATTCTGTTGCAATTACGAGCACATTGGTGGAGCTTCAATTTGGTTTGGGTTATTCCAATGAAAACTTGGAAGAGAGACAGAGCTATTTCGAATTCAACGTTAATTGGGAACTTCAAACGTGGATTAATAGCTTCTCGTCTTTCAATGGAACCATGTTGATTCTGCAAGGGCTAACGGCTAGCGTTGGCTTCAGCTTTTAAACCCGCATTAGTTCATGTAAAAATTTATCTACCACCCGCTCGCTTCGCTCACTAGAGCTCACAGAGGATAATTTTTCTCTGTGATCTCTGTGAGCTCTAGTGAGCGAAGCGAGCGGGTGGTTAAAATAATTTTCCAGGCGAAATGTACGAACTGAGGGCTTTGGCTCAGCCTAAATGTCGCTATGTGTGCATAAGGTGGGTTAGTAAAGTAAGTACTTCTGTCGTTTTTTGAGAAATTGCTCCCGTTCGCCTTTTTGGAAATTGATCAATTTCCAGGCGACGAATTTTTCGCGGTGAATCAGCTCCATCATCGAACGGTTTCCTAGGGCTTGATTGAAACAATCCTTTTGGGTTTTTGTCATGTGGGTGAGCTTTTCTGCCACAATCTGGGGATAGAGCGATTTGAGGACGCCAATCAAAGTGAATTGCGTTGTGAGGGGTCGGTATTGCTCATAGTTGGTGATTTGAATCTTGACCCCGTGGCAGTCTAGACCTTTGAAACTACCAAAGAAGGGACGGTAGTGAAAGGGGTGAAATGTCACTCCAGGGAGGTCTTGTGCATTGAGCGATTTAGTAAATTGTTCAGCATTGATCCAGGGAGCTCCAATCACTTTAAAGGGGAGAGTATAACCAACGCCAATGTTGATTAGGGATAGTTCGCCGAGTATACCTGTAGTAGCGTAATAGAGAGGGGTATCATCTTCGGGGATTTGAGGAGAGGTAGGGATCCAGACGAGGGCAGTATCTTGGGAAATCATGCTCCTTGCCCATCCGTGCATAGCAAGCAGCAGTAAAGCACAGCGGACTAGATAAGCTTCGTTAAAAAAAAG
>JAJZEO010000002.1 GCA_021847505.1 bacterium | reverse complement strand
GCAAGGGGTTCAAAAGGAAGAAGGGTTTTTTCCGCTGGAGTGAATACCAAACCATTGACCTGATAAGCAATTCTTTCTATCCAGTCTCCAATAGCTCCATCTCCCCGATAGGATAACATCGCTAAAGCAAAGACGAACCTGAGGTGGGCTACATCAGCTTGAAGTTCCTCAAGCGGTGCTTGCCTATCCTTCCAGGTGACGATCCGACCCCAAAGGCGTGAAAGAGCGACAACAGTGATTTCATGATAAAGGAAATCTTGGTGTACTACATAAACGATCGAATCCTTTCGCATCTGCTCTAAAGACGCGCCTGTTTCGTGGCTATCCGCCCCTGTGACAAACTTAGCTAAAGGCACCTTCTCCCCATCAATATCCATCGAAAGGGTTGCCCAAATGTGTTTTGTTCTTTGTATTCTTCTCTCTCCAGGCAACGAAGGATATTCGGCATTTAGAATGCATGTAATCGTCGTCCTTTCTAGTCTACTGTAAATTTCAGGATCTTCACTGTGAAGTCTAAGGAAATGGGCTCTATTTCTAAACGGAAGGCGCCCCTCCCTGGTAAAACACTCTGCCATGTAAGGAGGATAATTGCGGGGGTGCGTGAGAATCGGAACAAAATTACCCCCCGGCTTTGAGTCTAAGATCTCCACCTGAAAAGTCCATTTTCTACCCCAAATCTCTTGAGAAAAAGCACCCTCTTTCTTATCTTTCAACTTGTCCATCAATCGAACGATCCTTTTGAGAGCAGTATTTCCTACACTCTGATAGACCCCGGTAAGACTAGTGAACGCAAAACCAGACCGATCATGCTCTGGCTTCAAACGGAGACACCCAAACTCCTCTTTGTTCGATGAATTTTGCTCCACGGCAATGAGACGTCTACGATCAGCAAGCAAAGTATAGAGACCAAAAAAAACCTTTTCTGGATCTTTGGACTCCCTGATTTGATCTTGTACATACGATAGCCCTTCCTCAACCGCTTCATTCGCCCTAAGATTGTAAAGCTCTTGGCTACCATACTTTCTTTCTAAGTTAGCAGGATCAAAAAAATTCACTGAAACTCGCTCTGCCATCCTATCCTCCTAGTTTTCGGGCTTCGATTCTACCATAGCGCTGACTATTTTCCCAGAAACGCCCCCTTTTTTTTGTAAATAAATTATTTTAAAACTGCTGCATGTCAAATATTTACGATGAATATTCAGCAGTTTGACACTTTGAGTGCTAAATTTATTGCCATGAAAGTGCTAAATTCGTATAATGGATCGTATTATGGGAGAGATGATCATGATCAAGAGAGGATCCAGACATCAGAGGGAGAGGGAAGTCCTCTTCGGTTTGATTGAACTCTATTTATTGGATGAAAACCGGTGGGGTCTAATACCCTTAAAATCAACGGGTTCGATCACTTAAGTTCAGCGACCATTCGTAATTACTTCGCCAAGTTAGAGGTGGAGGGGCTGTTAGTCCAACACCACGCCTCGGGGGGGAGGGTCCCCACCGACAAGGCCTTTCGGTTTTACGCTGAATCATGCCAAGAATCGCCTGAGCTCGGACGTGATGAGGAGGCCTTTCTCGTCTCTCTTCTCTCCAAAGAGACCAAGGAAGTTTCCCTTTATCTACAAGAAGCCGTTGAAGCCCTCAGTGAAATGAGCGATTGTGCCGTAGTGATTTCGGCGCCCCGTTTTGACCAAGACTTTGTCGTCGACGTAAAACTCCTCCAGTTGGATGATCGACGAGCTCTCTGTGTGATTTTGACCGATTTTAGTTTAGTCCATACCGAAACCATTTATTTGCCCAAGGTAAGAGATCCTATTTCGGTGGAAAAAATCGCAGACTATTTTCAGTTCCGTCTTAAAGGGGGCAAACGGCCTAAGTTAAACGAGGAAGAATCGAAATTTGCCCAAACTTGCTACAATGAGATTATCCTTAGACACTTCGTCGCCTATACCAACATGGAAAGTGAAGACTCCTACCGTGGCGGGTTTTCGAAACTTCTCAATCACGCTGAATTTCACGATCCGACTCTCTTATCCCACGCGCTTTCTCTACTAGAGAGAAAAGGGTCGATTCAATTTATGCTAGACGAATGCTTTAAGGCGAATTCACTCAAATTTTGGGTCGGCGATGATTTAAGGAGCGCCTTTCATGAACCGGTTTCTTGCAGCTTAGTGGCTGTTCCTTATAGGCTCCATACTAACGTCGTAGGGACAATTGCCATATTGGGACCTAACCGGATGGCTTATGGAAAGATTTTTGGCCTCTTGCTAAGAGCCGCCGAATTAATCTCTGAGTCATTAACCCAGAGCATGTACAAATATAAAATCACTTACAGACAACCTGAAACAAAAGCGGTTGGCCAAGACAAGCTTCTCAGTTTGCCTAGCCAATCATTAATCATAGAGAAGAGTTATGACTGAAGAAGAGAAAAAAGAAGAGAGTATTTCAATCTCTGATTTGATGCAGGAAAATTTGGAAAAAGCGACGAAAGATGCCGCTGAATACAAAGAGAAGTATTTTAGGGCATTAGCAGAGATGGAAAATAGTCGAAAAAGGCTGCAGCATGAGAAGCAAGAGATGGTTTCTTACGCTGTCGGCAATATGCTTTCCGACTTTTTAGCTCCCCTCGATAATTTGGACAATGCGCTTAGGTATACTGACAATCTTTCTAGTGAGCTCAAAAATTGGGCACAAGGGTTTAAGATGATTGCGGCTCAATTTGTCTCGGTTTTAGAAAATCACGGAATCGTTCCTTTCGATTCTGTAGGGAAAAAGTTTGATCCTCATTTTCATGAGGCTGTGGAAACTGAAGAAAGCAAAGACCATGAAGATGGCACGATCCTCTCAGAAGTTCAGAGAGGGTACCGACATGGTGATCGGATTATCCGCGTTGCAAAGGTGAAAGTTTCCCAAAGGCCCCGAAAACATGAGGAAGTAAAAGATTATAATATAACAAGTGAGGAGTAAAAGTATGACAAAAAAGAAAAGTAACAAAGTCATCGGAATTGACCTCGGTACAACAAACTCTTGCGTTGCAGTCATGGAAGGTAAAGAAGCCAAAGTGATCACAAACGCTGAGGGAGCTAGAACTACACCATCTGTCGTAGCCTTTAAAGGAGCCGAGCGCTTGGTAGGTGTTCCAGCAAAGCGTCAAGCCGTGACAAACCCTGAAAATACCATTGCATCAGCCAAACGTTTTATTGGCCGTAACTTCAGCGAAGTCTCTGAGGAAATCAAGACAGTCCCCTACAAAGTTGTTGCAGGGGCCAATAATAAAGCTGCTATCATGGTCAATGGGAAGATGATGTCTCCTGAAGAAATCGGGGCGCAAGTCTTGATTAAAATGAAAGAGACGGCAGAAGCTTATCTTGGAGAGGAAGTGACAGAGGCAGTCATCACTGTTCCTGCTTACTTTAACGATTCTCAAAGACAATCAACAAAAGATGCAGGACGTATCGCTGGTTTGAATGTTAAAAGGATCATCAACGAGCCAACTGCTGCTGCGCTTGCCTACGGTCTCGACAAAAAAGGAAAGGACCAAAAGGTGGTGGTTTATGACTTAGGTGGTGGTACATTCGACGTTTCTGTCCTAGAAATTGGTGACGGGGTGTTCGAAGTTCTTGCCACTAACGGTGACACTCACCTAGGTGGCGATGACTTCGATGGTGAAATCATCAAATACCTTCTTGAAGAATTTAAGAGGGAAAATGGGATCGATCTTTCGAAAGACAAGATGGCTTTGCAACGTCTACGTGATGCTGCAGAAAAAGCCAAGATCGAGCTTTCAGGAACACAATCGACAGAAATCAACCAGCCATTCATCACGATGGATGCATCAGGACCTAAGCACTTGACGCTTACTCTCACAAGAGCAAAGCTCGAATCTTTGGTCTCTCACCTAGTCGAGAGAACTAAGCAGCCTTGCTTAAAGGCTCTTAAAGACTCTGGTCTATCCGCTTCTCAGATTGATGAAGTGATCTTGGTGGGTGGAATGACGAGGATGCCGATGGTTCAAGCCAAAGTCAAAGAGATCTTTGGAAAAGAGCCTCACCAAGGGGTAAACCCAGACGAGGTGGTCGCCATTGGTGCTGCTATCCAGGGCGGGGTTCTTACTGGAGAAGTTAAAGACGTTCTTCTTCTAGACGTTGTGCCTCTTTCCTTAGGTATTGAAACCTTAGGTGGCGTAATGACTAAGTTGATCGAGCGTAACACAACGATCCCGACACAGAAAAAGCAAACATTCTCTACAGCTGCTGATAATCAGCCCGCTGTTACGATTGTTGTTCTCCAAGGTGAGCGCGAAATGGCCTCTGATAACAGAAAGATCGGTCAATTCGATCTAACTGACATCCCTCCTGCTCCAAGAGGAATGCCTCAAATTGAGGTAGCCTTTGATATCGATGCTGATGGTATCTTACACGTATCGGCAAAAGATAGGCAAAGCGGCAAGGAACAGAAGATCCGTATTGAAGCATCTTCTGGTCTATCAGAAGCGGAAATCAATTCTGCCATTAAGGACGCTGAGTCCCATGCAGAAGAGGATAAAAAGATCCGTGAGCGTATTGACCTCAAAAACGAGGCCGATGCCTTGGTCTTCCGTGCCGAGAAAGCTCTCAAAGATTACGGAGACAAAGTACCTCAGGATGTCAAATCCTCAATCCAAACTGAGATTGACGCTACTAAGGATGCGATTAAATCGGATAATATCGATCAAATCAAAGCTGCAAAAGACAAGCTCAATGAAGTAATCCAAAAGATTGGACAGTCAATGGGCGGTGGTGCAGGCGGCGCTCAAGGTGCTCCTCATCAAGCTTCTGCAGAGGACATCAAACGCGCTGGTGGCAACTCATCTGCCGGTCAAGACGAAGTCGAAGAGGCTGAAGTCGAAATTGTGGACGATGAAAAATAGTTTGAGAAAACAGTGAAAGCCGGTGCTAATGCATCGGCTTTTGCTTTTTTAGAAGTTTCGGCCTAGCCAGAGCTGAAGATTGCGCCTCTTGCGGTCGACACTAAACTTCCCCTTAGCCTTGTAAGGTTCGAGCTCAATTAATTTCTTCTCTTTCTCGGTTAGGTGGGGCTCATTTTCTTCTTTGAGGTCGCACTTGGCATAAGAAGCTTCGTAGGGAATGTCACAAATGATCTCTTCCTCTTCGCATGCCTCAAACGATGAGGCAAAAAGAGCCGTCGTCATCATCAAAACAGCAACCATACTCCATGTTTTCATAAACCCTCCCAAGAAAAAACCTTGCAAAAACTTAACACTCTCTTGGGTTTTTATTCAATATCTTTCATCTAGGTTGATCCATGAAATCTATACCGCTCATATTTCAAAAAAGGTAAAGGCTTGAGGCTACAAAGCCACTTGACCAAGAGCCAATGACCTTAGAACTCCCGCATGACCGCAACGCCAGTGTAGTCTTCGATATGGGCTTCGTCGATGACATCGAGGCCAGCCGGGGCGAAGTCCCCAACAACTATTTGCAAGCCTTTAACTTCCTCTACACAGCGTATATAGGTCCGTGGATCATCGCTAAATAAGCGTTTACTTGAACCAAAGTATTGTGAAAAAATACAAGCGGTAGCTTTTAGTATCCCAGGAACTCCGTAACCGTTGAGAGATTCACTAGCTAAATCAGCAATCATTCTTTGTTGCTCAGCATAACTCCTGCCTCTGGTTCCTGGAAGGATATCCCTTGTCATCACCACCCATCGAGATCGATCGATCGACTTATCTCCTTGCTCCTGCATAACAGGGGACCAAATAAATCTGTAACCCGTACTACTTTTTGGAAAATACTTCCTTGCAAGCTCGCCAAGGCTTTTCAAGGTAAGCCCCCCATGAAGAGTTCTAGGAAGCCTTACTAGCATAAGACTGTCTTTTGCACTTCTGCCAGGAAATAGCTTGGTAAATTTTCGGCAATCCGCAATGAACTCCTCTAAGGGTAAAGAAGAATACTCTTCCCAGTTATCTTCGTCTTTTACCACATCAGGCCCAAAACATTGAGCCCATTGAGCATTTCCAAAAGCTAGTTCTCTATGAATAGCGATCTTCCATAGAGTGGGGTCTTTTGCTAATCGGTTCCAGGCTTTGCTCACTGAACAACAGTTTCCGAGATTAGCAAAATTAAAGTAAGAAAAGATTTTTAAGACAAGGCCATCGCAAAACTTCTTAGTCGGATCTATTTTTGCTGTGTTGGAAGCCCCATAACTACAAACGTTGCCTGTGCTTTGAATTGTTAATGAGTCCATGTTTATCCTATTTTTATTAAATAAGTTGAACAGTTATAAACAAAAGGTTTGTTAATTTCAAGGCTTTAGGTTTTAAACCCGGTTGGCTACTTATTCTCCTTCAAGAGTTGATTAGACAGGTAAGATACAAGCTGAAAGACGAAGCCAAGGGCCTTCCCCTTGGCGAGTCAGGAAGCGCAGTAGATTGCCTGTCTA
>JAJZEO010000125.1 GCA_021847505.1 bacterium | reverse complement strand
AATTGAATGAGGGCAATATTTCGATAATGCTCTAATAGAATTTCAATAAAAAAGAAAAAATCTCTGCCTGAAGTGAATAACCTCTTTGCCAATTCAAATGCATAAGAGATCTCCCCACTTTGGTAAGCCAAATCAAATTCAAATAACTCTTTGCGGGTAGCAAATCCGAGCGAATCCTCAATTAGATGCGATGAAATGGGGAATGTTCCCAAGGAGATCAGCTGATCGAAGAGAGATTCAGCATCTCGCAAGGACCCTTCACTAAGGCGAGCAATCAAAGCAAATGCGTCATCATCAACCTTCGATATTCATCTCTTTTGCAATCGAGCGAAGCTTTTTGATGATCTCAGCAAGCTCTATCCTCCGAAGGTCAAATCGCTGACATCTCGAGACGATTGTGGGGAGCACCTTTTGTGGCTCTGTCGTTGCAAAAAAGAACTTCACCCCCTCAGGTGGCTCTTCAAGGGATTTTAGGAGGGCGTTGAACGCTTCCTTAGTCAACATGTGGACTTCGTCAATGAGGTAGATTTTTACTCGTCCCGATGCCACCCGATAGCCGAGAGTTTCGTTAATATTGCGAATATCATCAATCCCCCGATTCGATGCTCCATCGATCTCAATCACATCGAGAGATTGACCAGAAGCGATTTCTCTACAGGAGCTGCACTGGTTACAAGGTTCACAGCTCTCGGATAACGCTTCGCAATTCAGAGCTTTGGCAAAAAGCCTAGCAAGGGTAGTTTTTCCTGTTCCCCGGATGCCACAAAAAAGATACGCATGGGAAACTTGATTCCTTTTGATGGCATTTACCAACGTTTTAACGATAACGTCCTGCCCCGTGACCTCACAGAACCTTTGAGGTCTAAACCTTCTGGCAATAGCCTTGTAATCGATCGTTTGCACAAATACCCCCAGATTCGGTATTCTATAATAATTCTAGTTCATGTATCAAGAGGGAAAAGAGAACTTTTCAAATGGCAGCCACTCATAAAGGGAAACGACCGAGCAAACGCGCGAAAGAAGTCAAAGAGGAAGAAAGGCTTGGAGTCCGCCTTTTGATTGGTCTTTGCTTCATTCTCATCATCGCAGGCTTTATCCATTTCCGCGATATACGGATGGAATTTCTTGAAATCGATAGCATGGCAAAGGGGTATGTTGTCGCTCAAGTAGATTTCGAGTTTCCCGATCCGGATGCCACAATTGTTCTTAGGCAAGAGGCCCTCCGCGATGTAGGTCGTATCTACCGCCTCAGCGATTCAGAAATTCGACAAGTCCGCCATAAATTTGAAAACTACCTGATTCACCATCCCAATTGGCGCAAACAAGTCAATGCCACCTTCGAAGAGATGTACAATGCCCTCGATGCCACCTGCGAAACTCTACAAGCAGCCAATATTACCGATGCCAGAACATTAAAGAAACGACAAGAATTAGGCCTAAGCACCGACGATTATTACGTAGCCAAGGAGATCGATGGGGATCGTCTTAATGCCCTTCCAGAGTCCTTTTGGAATCAAATCCGAGACAAAATTGTCAATCGCTACCACTTTCCCTCTCACCCCGTCCAGTTCATCATTGACTATTTTAAAGGATCACGCTGGAAAGTCTACCACGATGTCGATGCTAGCCGAGTCTTTAAACAAGCCGTAGAAAAAGAGATCCCCGAAAAGTATACCCAAGTAAAGGCGGGAAATCGGATCATCGATCAGGGAGAAAAAGTCACCCATCGACATGTGGCCATGCTAACGGCCATGAAAGCGGCCCTGAGAGATTCGAGAAATTTGTGGAACATTCATACGATCATTGGGTCGCTTGTCTATGCCATCTTGATCGTTTCAATCAGTGGTTTTTACTTTTATTTACGCCAACCTAGTTTACTTGAATCGGTAAGACAGCTCACCCTCTATTTAACTATTGTCGTTTTAGCCTTGATCTTGGGAAAACTGGCCGAGCTTTTGATCATCCATACCAGCTCCCAGTGGACCGATTTTTTCCGCTACCCGATCATTGTCCCCTTTGCTTCTATCTTACTTTGCATTTTACTGAATGAAGAAATTTCTCTTTTCTCCACATTCACTCTGACGGTATTAATGGGGATCACCCTCGCTTTTGAACACAGTTATTTTTTATTTATCAACCTAGTCACCTCAGTGGTCGCTGTCGTCACGGCGAAAAACATGAAAAAACGAAAAGAAGTATTTGTCGTCTGCGCCAAAATTTGGCTCTCCTCGGCATTTGTCGTTTTTGCCTACAATCTCACAAATAACACCATTTTTACCCCCCTGATCCTCATTGACCTGGCAGCAACCCTCATCAACTTCATGTTCCTGGCCATCCTACTCATCGGTCTAATGCCGATCCTAGAATCTCTCTTCAACGTGATGACTGACATGACTTTGATGGAATACATGGATCCCACGAATGACCTACTCAAACGATTGGCCATCGAAGCGCCAGGCACCTACCAACACTCCCTCTCGATTGGCCACGTAGCAGAATATGTAGCCAATTCAATCGGCGCCAACGGGCTCTTTTGCCGGATTACTACCCTCTATCATGATATAGGAAAACTCAACACCCCTCACTACTACACAGAAAACCAAATGCTCAGCGGAGGAAAACCTTTTAATATCCACCAACTCCTAACACCTATCGAATCGGCATACATCATCAAATCTCACATTCAAGACGGAGTGGCCCTAGCAAGACAATACAAGCTTCCTCAACCCTTCATCGACGTCATTCAACAACACCACGGCACGACTCTCATTAAATATTTTTACGTCAAGCAACTTGAAGAAATGGGCGGTAACACCGAGGATATCGATGAAAACGCCTTCCGCTACCCAGGTCCTAAGCCACAAACTAAGGAAAGTGCCATCATCATGCTTTCCGACTCCTCCGAAGCAGCTTCTCGCTCTCTCCAAGATAACTCAGAAGAGTCGATACGCAACCTGGTAGAGAAAATTGTTTCCGAAAAGATTAGCGATGGACAATTTGATGACTCCCCTCTCACATTTCACGAACTCTTTACCATCAAAGAGAAATTGATAGAAATCATCAAAGCTACCCACCATTTAAGAATTAAATATCCAGAGATGAAAAAAGATGACCAAGAAAAACCCGAGTTTCAACCCGGATGATGCCCGCTTCTCCTACGTCATTCATGAATTTTTCACCCTTCGCAAAGACTTTATAGAAAGTCAAAATCCCGTTTCAGCAAAAAATCTCCTTCGGTTTCTCTCGGACAAGGAAAAGCTGCAATTATTCATTGCTTACGCAATTCACAATCCCCATCCCACACACGACAGCGTCGAAGATGATATTGAACAAACAGAGCTGGCGCTGAAAGGTTGGATCGAAGGGACGATAGAAATCGGAACGGTCAACTCTTTCCTCGGCGACCTAAACGCCTGGATCACAAAGAAAAGCTAGGATTTAAATAACTCCTAAATCCTGAATCGTTCGTAGGCCTTTCTTCGCGCGACAACCGAGTCGATCTTGCGGATTGCCTCTTTGATTGAAGGGATAAATCGGGGAGCACAAGAGAGCTTTGTGATGCCAAGGCCAATGAGGAGCTCGGTATAAGCTGGATCTGAAGCAATCTCACCGCAGATGCTTACATCGATCCCGGCGTTTTCTGCCTCATCCACTACCCTCTTGATCATTCTAACAAGTGCTGGGTGATCATGGCGGTACCGATCAGCCGTACTAGGGTTCGATCTGTCTGCAGCAAATGTATACTGGGCTAGATCATTCGTGCCAATGGAGACAAAATCGCACTCCCTGACCAATAAATCGCACATGATCACGAAGGCGGGCACTTCTACCATGCACCCAATTTCGATCTCTTCACAAAAATCAACTCTATCATCCTTGAGATCCTGCTTGACATTCTCGATAAATGCCTTGGCTTCCCTTAGCTCATGAAGATCGCTGATTAAAGGAAGTAGCAGCTTCATTTTCCCATATTTTGCTGCTCTCAACACAGCTCGCACTTGCGTAGAAAACACTTTGGGATGATTGATCAAAAAACGGATGGAACGGCAACCAAGAGCAGGATTCGGCTCGATGACCTCAGTATGAACAAACCTCTTATCAGACCCAATGTCAAAAATACGAAAAGTCACTTCCATATTTCCGGATAATTGCATCAATTTTTTATAGAGCTCAAACTGCTCTGCTTCACAAAACGAGTCGACATTATTCTTTAGATAGAGAAACTCGGAACGAATTAAACCAATCGTCTTTGTTCTTAGTTCTTTAAGAAAATAAAGATCGTGTAGATCCTCAAGATTTGCCTGCACCTCAATGATTTTATTATCTAACGTGCGGTCAGTAGCAATATAGGATCCACCATAATTGATTGAGGGCTCGCAAAAATCCTTCCTATACGCATTGTAGTGATTCAAGGTTTCCTGGGATGGATGAATGATCACCTCCCCTAAATGCCCATCGACAATGGCAATAGCTCCACCAAAACTATCTAATCCACTCATATCAATATTAGAAATGTAAGGGATTCCTTTGGCCTTTGCAATCAATGCTGCATGTGATGTAGACCCCCCAAACTTGGTAACAACCGCACGAATTTGATTAGGCGAAGCTTCAGCGGTTTGAGAGGGCGCCAACTCATTTGCGCAAACAATCGATTGAGAAGGAATATTGAGACAACTTAAAGCGCCAGTTGGATGCAGGTGGCGCAAGACTCGAGCAAGTAAATCTTTAATGTCGAGAACACGTTGTCTGATGATGGGGTCCTCTGTGGCCATCAAGGCATCGATGTAGGCCCCCATTTCCTTAACAAAGATGCTCTCAGTGTTTTTGAGTGTCGTAGCAATTTTTGTTTCGACGTCGTGGGTAACCACGGGATCAAGCAACATGAGCCGATGGGCTTCAACAATAGAAATGGCTTCACCTGAGCCCTCTTCCTGAAGGAAGATCATCAGTTTATCTAGTTCTTGTCCGCTTAAATGAAGGGCCGTTCTATAGCGCGCGATCTCATTGTCGATATCTGTAGGAGAAATCGTAAACTCAGGGACACTCCACTTCTCATCGCTCTGAAGTATATAGAGCGCTCCAATGGCAACACCCCGGCTTACGGGAGCCCCTTTAATTCGAACTTCTTCTTCGACCTTCGTCACTTCTCGATCTCTCAATATGATCTGCGCAAGCATTATACTCGAGCAATCTTATATTTTACTAGAAATTTTCTTGTTACTTTTTGCACTACTTTTCTGCCGCTTTGCAATCGTCTCTAATAACTTCACATTGAATTCTTTTGCTGAATTGTAGCCCATTCTTTTTAAACGGTAATTTAAAACAACAGTCTCAAGAAGCAACACTACATCCCGCCCTGGTTTAACAGGCATCACACAATAAGGGAGTTTAACCCCTAAAATATCGAGATATTTCTCTTCCAAACCTACACGATCATAGAAATGTTTATCATCCCAAACCTCGAGCTTGACGGCAATATCAATTTTCACTTTTTCGCTTATACAGACAGCTCCATACAAGTGTGCAACGTTAATGATGCCTATCCCACGAATCTCTAGCATATGGCGGGTTAATTCAGGGCCAGTTCCCTCTAGCCTCGAGCCCTCCTTTTTACGGACAATGACCACATCGTCTGTGATCAAACGATGCCCTCGTTCAATTAAGCCGAGAGCCGTTTCACTCTTGCCCACAGAAGAATCGCCTTGAAGTAATACCCCCAAACCAAACGCTTCGACCAAAGTCCCATGACAAGAGATGGTAGGGGCAAATTCATCACCTAAAGCAACCGTCAAATTTTGAAGAATTTGCGAGGTTGTGAGACTTGTCCGGAATAAAGGAATCTTCTCCTGATCACATAATTCGATCATTTCCTTGTAGGGCTTCAATCTTCGTGAGACAATGATTAGGGGCAATTGTGCCGACAATATACTTGCAAGCCTTCTTTTCCGTATTCCCTCACCGAGATGACGCATATATTCCATCTCGACTCTTCCAAATACCAAGATCCTTTTTGGAGAATGGCCTTTTAAAAACCCCGTCAAACAAAGACCGGGTCTCTCAATCTCGGGCACCCGAATAGCCCTTCTAAGCCCCTCATCACCAGCACATAATTCCAGTTTTAAGGCTTCACTGTATCTCTGATAGAAATCTTTAACTTCCAACATCATGGGGTTTACCAAGGGGCAAGTCCAATATTCACTTTACTCGAAGCTACCCTTAATGTATATACTTATGTCTGGGGGCTGTGATGAATCGCAAAAAACTCATAATCATCGGGGGCGGATTCGGCGGAATCAATGTTTGCTTAGCGCTAAACCGCGCTGACGTTGACATTATTCTCATCGACAAAAAGAATCACCACCTTTTTCAACCCCTTCTCTATCAAGCAGCCACGGCAACCCTTGCTCCCAGTGATATTTCCATTGCCTTGCGGGAGCTTACAACAAGACAACAAAACAC
>JAJZEO010000005.1 GCA_021847505.1 bacterium | reverse complement strand
CAGAAGCCTACCGAAAAAGAACTTGTGAGATCTTATAATGCTGCTGGTGTCATCGCGGCGCCACAAACAGCACGAGACCTTTGGTGATAGTGGCAAGGTAGCTTCATTTCATCAAGAGTGTAAACAGTCCCCACTTCAGTCGATTGAGTGATCGATAACACTCTAGGAGAAGTAGCATGTTTACCAGCAAAGGTCTCTTGCCTTAGTTTTTTTAAGATCGCTTCAGGATAAACCTTTCCCTTTTCAGAAGGAACTGCGATCAACTTAGCCCCCACTACCGATTCAAGAGCACCACTTTCAGCAGTCAAAATATGCGCCATGTCAGAGCAAAGAACCGACTCATGCCTTTTACAAGCAAGCTTCAATCCAAGAACATTGCTTCCCGTTCCCGAGGGGACAAGGAGCGTCTTTACTTTCCGCCCGAACGTCTCTTCAAAATGCCCCTCTAGTTCCTTTGTCCAAAAGTCATCTCCATAGGAAGGGGCATGCCCATCATTGGCTTCAACTATTGCTTGAATCACAGAGGGATGTACAGGTGAGCTATTGTCACTGGAAAGGCATACTTTTTGATTGTACGTATTTCTATTCATTTTCCTTACTCGCGGGTAGTTTTTCTAAACGATCTCCTATGATGATTCCCTGATGATCATCGACCCCTTCATCCATTTCCTTACCGCATTCCAAAAGGTACTGTAAGAGGTCTTTTGTGCTCCTCTCTTTTTTCTTTTTTGATTCTTCCATATATTTCCTACCTATGCTAGGTTGAACTTAATTTACGTCTTGAACCATGGGCGGCTTTTGTGCTTAGGCTTATGTTGACCAGTCTTCATGCAAAATGGAAAGAGTTCCTTATTCCAGTCTTGCTGTTGAGTCTTTCGTTTTTCTTTATCATCTATGAGACTACCATGTTCGGTGTCGCTTGGGCAAGAACTTATTCCTTAGTTTCTCTCTTGCCTGACGTGGATATCTGGGTGATGGATAGAAATACAAATGTCCTTAATCCTGCTCACCTACTCCTCGATAATCACGATCTTTCCAAAATTAAAGCTCTTGAAGGCGTCAAGGGAGCCTCTTTTCTTTGCTCTACCAAAGCTCACTTCTCAACTCCTCTAAAAAAGAACCTAGAACCCCACTTAATTGGCATCGATCCAAAGTCTCCGTTCGGACTTCCTGAAAATTTTCTTAAAGGCAAACCCCAAAATCTCAACTACGAGAATGGGGTGTTCGTCGATCAAGCCACTAGCAAGAAATACTCATTAAGAATCGGGTCTAAACTTAAATCAGCTGAAAAGCTAACTACCGTCGTCGGCATCTTTGCCTACCCGAAAACATTTGGTCAGAAACCACTTTTCATTACCTCCCTTGAACATATAAAGGAGGGGGGCCAATCCTTCCCCTTTATCATTGTCAAAAAGCAAGGGGATGCCAATGCTAAACAACTAAAGCAAGTGATTGAGAAAACAACCCACCTCAAAGCCTATGACAAAAGCGAATTCATACGATTAATTCTCGATTCAACCATGAAAGATGCTCATCTACCTAATGCCTTTTCAGCTGTGGTGATCTGCGGACTCTTGCTCGCCTTAGGAATTTGCCTTTCTACGTTAATTTCCCTCTTTGATATAGTTACTCCAGAGCTTGTTTTATATAAAACTTTAGGCAGCTCTAAAATCAAGTTGCTCGGTTTAGTCCTCATCATTTCTTATAGCGTCATTGCCTTAGGCCTATTTTTGGCGTTCATTTACAATCTATGCCTTCTTGCCATCTTACCACAAGGCACATATGCATTTCTTCCCCGCTTTGAAATCCTCTTTCTTCTATTCCTTGGATCAATTTTAAGTGCGACTTTAATTGGCTTTGTCAAAGTCAGCACCCTTAAAACATTAGGAGTCAAAAAAGCATGAGCGCCTGCTACGTCGAAAATGTGCGAAAAGTATTTCCTACTAAACAAGGAGAGTTTGTCGCGCTCGAGGATATCAGCTTCGATGTTGAAGAAGGGGAAGTCTACATGATCACAGGCCCTTCAAGATGCGGAAAGACAACTCTTCTTTCAATCATTGGCGGACTACTTGAGCCAACATCAGGGACCTCGACCCTTCATGGAATGAACCTCTACAACATGGACGAAAAAGAAGCCGCCGATTTCCGTCTAAGACACATAGGTTATGTTTTCCAGACACCCCAGTTGATTAGTTCATTTACTCTTCTTGAAAATTTAAGCGTTCCCCTCCATTTAATGGGGATTCGAAACAAACTCGCAGAAGAACGCGCTTTAGAAGTGATCGAACAGTTAGGATTATTGACTCACAAAGATGATGTTCCTGATATTTTGAGTGAAGCTGAAAAAACGTTAGTCGCCATCGGAAGAGCCCTAGTCCTTTTGCCTAAAATACTGATTCTCGATGAACCCACCTCCAGCCTCGACCATTCAAGTGGCGTTAAAATCTTAACTCACCTAAGAGAGCTTGCCTACGACCATCAAATTACCGTCATCGCAGCAATCACTGATGTGAGGCTTCACCCCTTTGCTGACCGAGTCGCCAAAATGCGTGACGGGAAAATTTTCATGGTTTCCGGCGAACCTGGCGCCATTGAAAACGCCACCCCTTTTCTTAAACTTTAACTAGAGTAGGGCATGGCAAAAAAAATCTACGACCCCATTCACAAATTTATTGCCCTAGAACCTTGGGAAGATGTGCTACTTAAGACATTGCCCTTTAAAAGACTACAAGCGATTCATCAAATTGGCTCAGCCTCATTCGTCTACGGAGGAGGGGACCATAAACGTTTCGATCACTCGGTCGGAACCATGTTTGTCGCCACCAAAATCTTTGATCAAGTTACAAATAATCCCAGCATTGACCAAACAAACCTACCTTATTGGAGAAAAGTGGTGCGCGCCGCTGCACTTTGCCATGACCTCGGTCATCCTCCTTTTTCACATTTGGCTGAAGAGGCCCTTTTAGGAGAGGAGGGTCATGAGCATTGGTCGATGAAAATCATACGGAGCTCCTACCTTACCCCTATTTGGGAAAGGGCCGAGCTTGATCCAGAAGACATCGTCAAGATTGCAGTAGGGCAAAAGCTTTACCCCACAACAATGACTGCTTGGGAAAATCTTGTTTCAGAAATGCTAACAGGTGATTTTTTTGGAGCCGATCGCATTGACTACCTTCTTCGAGACTCATATTTTACTGGTCTTGCCTATGGACATTTCGATTATTTGCAATTGATCGATTCCCTTCGGATCCTCCCTTACAACGAAGGAATTGTTTTGGGAGTGGAAGAAGATGGCCTAGAATCTTGCTACTCTCTTCTACTCGCAAGATACTTTATGCATAAAAGGCTCTATCAAAACCCCAACGTAAAATCTTATAGCTACCATTTAAAAAAATTCATCGTTCATTTCTTTAAGGGAAAGTCATTTCTTGATTCTGTTGACCAGTACTTAAGGGTAAATGACTTCGAGATCTTAAAAGAAATTAATACCGCCTTATTTGAAAAGACGCACCCTATGCACAATGAAGCAAGAGCTATTATGGACCAAGAGGGGAGAGTTTCTGTCCTCTCGATGACTAAGGTCGAATATGACGCTTTAAACCAAGGTTTAAAGCTAGCCGAGGGGATTGTCCACTTTGAAAAAAATCCTTTTTTAAAGACTAAAAAGGGTCTTCGCTTTCCAGTATTAATGAAAAATGATACAGTGGTTTCAGCTGAGAATGTCTCCGATGTGAGTATCCCGGTAAGCTTTGGTAATTGGGTTTATATCCGCCCGGACAAAGTAAGTGAAATCATTAAAAACATGGATTATGACCCCACGCTTCCTTCATAGAGTAAGAACTGAGATCAAGAGCTACTCCCGACCTGAATTGTTGTTTATCCTTGCCACCATGGCTGTAAGTTTTTTAATTACGGCCGAGGCTGGTATCACCAGAGCGTCGGCCAATTCAGTCTTTCTTACCGCCTATTCGGCTAAATTATTCCCTACCGTATGGCTTGCGAGCGTACCCTTAAATTTTATCATTGTCTCCTTTTACAACCGGTTTATCCATAAGTTTGGCTGCGTAAAAATGATGGCGATCAGCATTGGGACTGCCATTATGATGAATACTATTTCAGCATTTTACTTAAAGACCGTGCCGTTTCTCCCCTTCGTCCTTTACTTGTGGAAAGATATTTTTATCATCTTGATGTTCCAACAACTCTGGTCGGTGATCCACGCTACCGTCAATATTTCTAAAGCAAAATATCTTTATGGAATTGTCTTTGGAATGGGGGGATTGGGCTCTGTATTCGGAAGCCTATTTCCAAGCTTCTTAGCTGTAACTCTAGGCACCGAAAAGCTTCTTTTAACCACGCTTCCTTTCTACGTCCTTGTGCTCGTTACCTATTATATCGCCCTTTGGAAACGGGAGAAAATTCCCGGCAAACAAGACATCCGAGCTACTAGCATGGAATCAACAGACATTCTCTCAGGGTTTAAGTTGATTAAACAATCTCGATTTTTGGTCTTTATTCTAGCAATTGTCACATTCATGCAGGTATCTGCCACGATCCTCGACTTTCAATTCAATACCATGCTTGAGAAAAATTTTGCTGTCCAAGACCTAAGAACACAGTTTCTAGGCCGCTTTTTTGGGATTGTCAATTCTATCAATGTCTTATTGCAGTTTGTGGGAAGCTTTATTCTGATCCGCCTTGTGGGACTTAAGTGGGCCCATTTTTCCGTACCCTTTTACCTTAGCTTAAATGCCCTCTCATTCTTACTATTCCCCAGCTTTAACGTCATGCTAGTCTACTTTGGCTCAATTAAAGCGATGGATTACTCGATTTTTGGCATCATCAAGGAAATGCTCTACATCCCCCTTAAAGTCGAAGAAAAATTCAAAGCGAAGGCCGTCATCGATGTCTTTGCCTACCGGACCTCGAAGGCCGTGGCTTCGTTTGTCATCATCATCCTGCAGGGGATTTCTTGGGTTGCGCTTTCAACACTCCTTTCATGGAGCATCCTGACCATTTTTATCCTATGGATGACCGCAGTTGTCTCGATGTTCAAGTACTACTACAGAGAAGTCGATAACCACTATGAAAACCTAGCCGCTAGCGACTAAGCTTAGGTGGGCAATGAAGTGGGACTTGGCCTAAACGGAGGGGCGCTGGTATCTTTTTCTGTCCATAGGGTAAATCGCCTATCCTTGCGATGTAATTCCTCTTCATTGACAAGAGCTCGTACACGAGCACAATACTCATTGTAAAGCTTATTCCATGTGTTTTGAGCGGTTCCCTTTTGGTAATAGGGGTCGGAGTAACTTTGAGGAATTTGATCAGCATAAGCTGGGTATAATCCATCAGACATTCCCTTTGTTCCTGCCGCATGCCAAGCTATCATTCCTCTACACCAGTGATACACCTCAGTACAATAAAAGAAGGTGCGATAGTGATACGTACTTTGCCCTGTTAGTGTCTCAATCATGGTACGATTGGGTGTAGGATGGGCTTTTAGCTCATCTAGAGTAAGATTACTGATGGCGAAAGAAATCTTGATTAGAGCATCAGCAGTATCCATCAGCTCAGCTCGTATTGCATCACTATCCCATGGATGATCTTTATTTGCGGTCAACAAATCTGCAAATTTATCTCCCATTTTGTGATATAGAGTAGTCAAACGGCTTATTGTCACATTTTGGGGTTGAGTAAGAAAACCCGCAAAACTTTCAAGCTCAGCATGCTCTATAAGTTTTGCAACCGCAAATCGGATGGCTTCTTTACCTAGATCCGAATAAGCAAGAGGGTCGTTTCCAGTCTCACCGCCAGTTTTACCAGCCTCATGGGTAGAGGGGTCCTCTTTGTGCTTAGATTTCTTTTCTTTTTTAGTAGGCTCTTCTTCAATAGTAGCCTCAGAAAAGCAGCAATTGTAAATGATTAATGGAATGCATAGAGTCAGGATATGGAATGCCACCATGCGAATTCTCTTCCAAAGAGGCTCTTTTTCACAAAGGGGGTTCGAAAACAAATGTTCAGTATGAGCGCAAACCTGGCTAGGGGCTCCCTCTAATTTAATCATTTTTAAAACCTCTGGTTTAATTATCGATCTCTTATTTAAAAGAGGTGCAAGTATCGAAAAAAATGAAGCCACAGAACGCACTCCCTTTGCAATTTTAAGAGCTTCGAGCCCTCATGCCCATTTAAGAAACTCTTTAAGGGACAAAGTCTATTATCTCGATCATCTTGCACAATATGTCTTGTTAGAAAGAACTTACTATCCCGATACTTCAAACTGTTGGTTGACTTTTGAAGAATTCAGGTCACACACACCCCATAACCATATGGTTAGAGCGCCTTTCCGATCGCCCTTCATTAGATGCGAGCCCAGATGATGTAGAAGCGGGCCCTAGTGAACAAGAATTAAAAGAGTTTAAAAAAGATCTAATGACCGCTAGTACCTAACCATAAAAGTTCTCACGGGTAAAGCCTCTTCATTTTTACACGTGCATCTGGGATAGTAAATCCCCAAAGGATCTTTG
>JAJZEO010000004.1 GCA_021847505.1 bacterium | reverse complement strand
GAAAGGGTTCACTCATGGCCTAACCTTTGGCCCGATTTTTTTGATTTAAAGTCCGATGTGGCTCAGTACCGAAAAGCTCTCGATGATAATACCCAGGAAGTTTGCCATATATTAGCTCTGGCGTTGGGTGAGGAGGAAACTTTCTTCGATGAAGGAATGGTGGATAGTGAAAGTTTGCTTCGCATCATCAGATATCCTGCCCCTGCAAATGAATTGAATAGAGGGACTATTTGGGCTGCTGCGCATACCGACATCGATTTATTTGCCATATTGCCACAGGCTACAGCGGACGGGTTAGAGGTGCAATTGGGGGACGGGACTTGGTTGCCTGTTAGAGCTGAGGCCGATTCGATGATTATCAATGCGGGAGATTTTTTAGAAATCTTCAGCAATGGCTATTTTAAGTCAGCGGTACATCGCGTGAAGTCACCAGAAGGAAATGTGGAGGGCGAGCGACTATCTATGGTTTATTTTGCTCATCCAAGGTCTGAAGTTGTCCTCTCTCCAAGACCTCAGTGGGTCGAAGAGGCAGGTGGTGTGCAGAAGTATGCCGAGGCCACGCGTTGGGAGATGCTTATGGAAAGGTTGGCAGACTTGGGGCTTGCGACTGATGAAATGCTCAAAGAACTCGCAGATTGTAAATTAATGGAGCGATTAATGAAGTACGGACGCGAATCTGAAAAAGCACTTCGTTCTTTGAAAGAGCATGGGTATGCGAGTGAAGTAGTGTTAGAAAGATTAAACCAATTGGAGGGTGAGGTGTGAAAAAAAGCTTATTGATGGCCATGACGGCCTCTCTGTGGCTATCATGTCTTAGTGCAGAGGAAATGTTCGATCCAACAATTCCCGTAGTGGATATGAACGATTTTGATCAGCCTGAAACGCGTGAGAAGGTAGTTGAAACAGTTCGTGCAGCGCTACATGAGCACGGTTTTTTCGCAACGATCAATACAGGGATTGATGAGAGTATTATCAACGAAGCTTTTGCTGCGGCAAAAGACTATTTTGATCAGCCGGAAGCGGAGAAAATGAAAGAGTATGCTCCTTGGACGGATGGTCAGCGGGGATACATCCCTTTTGGTTCAGAGAAGGGCAAGAATCTCAAGGCACCCGATTTTAAAGAATTTTACCATTTGGGCCGGGAATGGAGTGAAGAGCAGTTACAACGGCTTAACTGTCCTAAAAACATATGGCCGGAAAAAACTGAATTTGAGCTAAAGATGAAGCAATATATCGCCCATCTTGAAGTCTACATGAAAAAACTTAGCTCTGTGATTGCTCTTGCCATGGGCTGTGATGAGGATTTCTATGATACCTACACCAGCGAAGGGGAAAGTATCCTTCGTGTGGTTCACTACCCGCCCATGGAGAAGAATTTTGTCGATAAAGAGGCGATTTGGGCAGGAAGACATACCGACATCAATCTCTTCACAATTCTTCCACAGGCCACTGCTGAGGGGTTAGAAGTTCTTTTGGGTGACGGAACATGGATGCCTGTTCATGCCCAAAAGGGATCGATGATCATCAATGCTGGGGATATGACAGAAGCATTTAGCAATGGGTATTTTAAAAGTGCTGTCCATCGGGTAAAAGCTCCTAAAGATAATTTGGATAGCGAGAGGTTTTCGATGGTTTTCTTTGTTCATGCGAAGAAAAATGATCTGATTTATCCTCTGCCTCACTGTGTGGAGTGGACTGGAGGCAAAAAAAAGTATGCCCATGCAAAGAGCATTGAACTTAAAGCAGAGAGGTTCACCGAAAATAGGCAGGCTTCTGATGAGTTTATTCAATATCTAGCCGATTGTGGTGTGATGGATCGTCTCATCGATGTGAAAAGAGCCAGCTATGAGGCAATGTCGATCTTGCGAGAGAGGGGGCTTGCTTCCGATAAAGTTCTAAAAGCGCTTGAAGATTTAGAGACAAAAAGCGCTGGAGAAAATGGAGGATAATTTTTCCTCGATCTGAGTGGGAAGGGGGGTGCTAATAATCGCCTCGTGAGAGGTGGCATATGCAAGAGTGCACAGTGCTTCCCACTCATCCTTTTGAAGGGGGAAGGGGAATTCAGAGTGTTCAAGGGCAAAAAGTCCTTCATAGCGGAGGAGTTTGCAGATAAAGGAAATCGAGTAATGTTTTGGGCTTGGGGACTCTTTTAAGGCAATAAGATAAGAGGTAAGTAGTCGAAATAGGGGAGGGGAACTCTTCCCTTCTGGTTGGGACCTTAAAAGGGTTTGAAGGATCCTTTGAGCGGCGATAAAGCGGTCCAAATCGCGTCTTAGTTCAATGAAAGCGTCGATGAGTGTAGCGTCTTGAAAATGATAAAGGGTGCCCTTACCCTTGGAGATTTGAAATTCGGAGAGGGCGAAAGGGGAGGTAATATTTTGAAGGGTGATGTTTTTTTGCGATATGCGCTTAATCAATAAGGAAATCAGTCCCTCCTCGTCAGTAAAGAGAGTAACGATACGACCTGTATCTTGATAGGAGAGTGTTTTGAGAACTATAGCTTTCACATTCTAAAGTGTAGCAAAAAAAGAGAATATTTCGTAGACTCCTTGTTCTAATGGTGAGGATTTGGTGCACCGATAGCTCAATCGGATAGAGTACCTGGCTTCGGACCAGGTGGTTGGGAGTTCGAGTCTCTCTCGGTGCGATCATCATTTTGACTTTAACTAATTAAATATTGTAGACTCTTATTTTATTATTGTTTTACCGAAGGAGTTGAGTATGGAACTCGAAGCAGACGACGTTCTTGCAGGGGATAAGGTAACAATCGTGGGGCGCAATCTCCCTGTGACTGAAGCGATGCGTGAACATATTTTGGACAAGGTGCATAAAATTGAAGCGATCACTCCTCAAGTTCTCAATGTAATCGTCTATTTAGAAATCCAAAGAAGCACTAATAAGGTGGAGATTATTTATAAGTTTTCTCATTTCCTTGTCGTCACTCATGCGGTTATGGATGACATGTACCAGGCAATTGACTTGGCTTGTGTCCGCCTTCGACGTAAGCTTGAGAAGTGGAAAACGCGCATTCAAAGCCATCATGGAAAGAAACTCTCCGAAGCGTTGATGGATGTACACGTACTTGATCGTCAAAAAGAGGACTTGTACGATATCAACGATCAAATTGAAGATGCAACCTTAAAGGAGATGGAAAAGGAACTCAGGCCTCCGAAAATTGTGAATAAAAAACAATATTCGATTCCTATGTTGACGTTAGACGAGGCGGCAATGCGCATTGAGTTATCCGATCTTCCCTTCTTAGTCTTTAAATCAGAGGAAGACCAGAAATTGAAGGTCATCTATGTGCGTCGTAATAAAACTATTGGATTGCTCGAGCTCGAGTAGACAATGACGACACGCCTTAAGCCAGAGGAAGAGGTTCGTCAAAGGCTTTTGACGGTAATGAAAGGGGAGCTCGGATTTCCTGCTGAGATGATCAGTGTTGAGAGAAGTTTAAGTTCGTTGCCTCACTTACTAGGCCAAAAGGTCCCTGATCGTAGATTTGACATCGTTTGTTTTAAAAAGCAGGGCGCGAGTCTTCTGCCTCTGTTAATCGTAGAGTGTAAAGCAGTCGATCTTACAAAGAAGGCCGCAATGCAGGTCATCGGTTACAACTATTTTGCTAAAGCTCCTTTTATTGCTCTGGCTAATCAAGCGGGTGTCTATACAGGTTATTGCGAAGAAGATCAAGGCGTTCATTTTGAAGAGGGCTTATTTTCTTATGAAAAGATGCTCTCATGGGGAGAGAGTTAATGGATCACAGGCTACAAATTTTGCTTAGGAAAAATCCTCTTCTTTCTTTTCAACTTTGCTCTGTGAAGGCAGATGAGTTAGGCGTATTGGAACCTTTTCAAGGAAAAATCAAATCGGATACGGAAGTGATCTTCATTGAAGGGGTTCATGAAAGTAGCGATGATATCCGTGCCTTTCTTGAGAGGGGTGGCGAGGTAGTTTTTGTAGAGAATGATCTTTCCATGATCCAATTTTTCATTCAAGAGTCCAATCTGATTGAACATGATCTTGTTGAAGTAGTTTCCAGCAGTGATGAAGAGCTGAAGAAGATTGCTTGGAAGTACTTGTATAGAAAAAAAGAGATCATGGGGCATTTGCCTCTTTTAAAGCGTTGGATTGATGGTGTGCACATGGTGGCCTCAGATCTCATGCAGAGCAGAAAGGTGGTGCGCAATTTGCAAGCCAACATTCTTCGCTCTCATGAATTCATTAATGGAAATGGACTTAAAGGAGTATATCGAGGGAAAACTGCCATTGTATGTGGTTCAGGCCCCTCCCTGAATGAGGAGGCTTTAAATCAGATACGACAAGTGGAGGGGTTTGCCTTGGTGATCGCTGCTGGATCAGGCATGCTCAAACTTGAGCGAGCAGGTGTTCGCATTGATTATGGGGTATACGTTGATCCTGAACCTGAACTTGAGCCTTACCGTAAGATTGCTTCCTTTGATTTTCCTTTGTTTTACCAAAATCGGATGTGTGAAAACTTATTCTCCTTGCATAAGGGTAAGAAAATCTGGATGGGGGCAAGCGATGGATGGAAACTCGATGACGAGTTGATGAGAGTGGCGGGGATCGAGCCTTGGCAGATCGATTCTGGATGGAATGCGGGGACTTTTGCCTTGAGTATTGCAGCGTTTCTTGGTTGCACGAAGATTGTTTTTATTGGACTCGATAATGGAATGCCCAACAATCGCGAGCTTTGCGAGGGGGAATTTCTCCTGGATGGATTGATCACGCGAAGAGACTTAGCAGGAGGAAGGGATTGGATAGAGGAGTTTGTCAAAGAGCGAAGCGAGATTGAGTTTTTGATGCCTAAACAAGGTTTATTCATCGATGGAGTTAAACGGGACAATCATTGGATTTCATCGATTCATCTCATTCCCCTTGTTTCCCCTCAATTTTCCCAGGAAGAACTAAATTTTAGTCGTTTAGCCCAATTTATTGGTGAAATTAATTCATCTGCCTTAGAGGAAGCGCTGGAATCGTTTTTAGATTCGCTCAGAGAGGGGGTTGATAGCCTTGGTTTTGAAAGAGAGAAGGTCCTGCTTGAAGTAGAACTTGAGGAAAGTTTGCTTTATGGATACGTGATCAAATCATTATGGGAAGTGATGGCTCCTTTATTCTATCGAGAGGAGGAGACTAATCCTGATGATGTGAAAAAGTTCATTGCAAAAGCTACGTTTGTCCTTTCAACTTTAAAAGAAGTAAAGTGTCCGGATACTTTTTTGCTGACCGAGCTGTCACAAGGAATTTGTTTCTGTGGGATGTTGGAAGGAGAAGTTAGGAGAAATACAGCGAGTGGCACAGTTTGTGAAGTCGAGCATTATCGCAGAGGGCGCCGTCATGGGAAGTGGGTTTCTTTATTTGAAAATGGCGATTTGAAGGGAGAGGTCCATTACAAAGAGGGTGTTCTTCATGGGTCTTTCATCCTTTGGGGCGATCGGGGAATTAAAAGAGAAGGGCGCTATTGGCTTGGAAAAAGGGATGGTAGACATAGACTTTATGATCGCAATGGGGGTTTGCTCTGTGAAATGGTTTATGATAAGGGATTGCCCATCTCTGAACATGTGACCTACAACAGTTATGGGATGTTGATTGAAAAAGTCGTCTATCAAACAGAGAAGAAATTTGATCGATACTGCTTTAATGATCAAGGAAAGCCAATATATAGCGGGGTTTTTAAAGGGGATCAATTTGAAGAGACTCATTTTGACCTTGCAGGAAAGATGATTCAGGTGAGAAAAGGGCAATGGATGGAGGAGAAGTTGGTATGGGATTAGAGTCCAGATATCCAGAGTTGTCATTTATTACTTCTGTGCTCGACTATGAAAAGCGGGATGTTGAATGGAGTCGGACAGAAGAACTTTCTTTAAATCTGCCACAGGCGGCCCAAGTATTGTATGTTTATGGTTTTTCTCCTCACATCTCGCCTTTACTTCAGTGGTTAAATGAAGACACACTCCGGGATATTGTCTTTATCGAAGAGGATTTGTCAGTGGTCGCGCGAATTTCAGAAGAAGGGCATGGGCACTTGTTTAGCCATGAACGGATCCACCTAAGATTAAGATTGGATGCAGAGTCTCTCGATCAATTTTCAGAAGCATTAGTCCGAGATTTTCCTTTTGAAAACATTGGTTTTGTCAACCTGAAAATGGATCAAGAAGCCTACGAGAAATTGAAAATGGTTCTCCTTCGAAAAAGTGTTGTAGAATCTGCTGTGAGCCTTGAACTGCTCCACTACCAAAAACTGTTTAGCAATTTGAAGGCAAATTTTCCCTTATTTGCGCAAGCTTGCGATGTAGGGCGATGGAAGGGGGCTTTTTCAGGGATTCCCGCCGTGATTTGCGGGGCAGGGCCTTCATTGAGGGGCGCTAAAGAACAGATTGAAAAGATGCAAAATCGTGGAATCATTATCGCGGGGGGCTCAGCGATTACTGCCTTGAGCTCTTATCATATTGTTCCGGATCTTTTATTTGCGATTGACCCGAATCATGAGGAATTCATCCGATTAGGATTGCACACCGCCTTCGATTCTCCCCTGATCTATGGATGCCGCCTACAGCCTGACGTAGTTCAAGCCCATATTGGAGCTTTAGCTTATGCGGTCACAGGGACAGGAGGAGCGATTGAGACTTGGATGGAAGAACAGTTAGGGATTCAAGACCCTCGAATTTTGGAAGGTCTCAGTGGCGAAGCTCTTTCAGTAACAGCAGTTGCTCTTAAATGTGCGATCTATTTTGGATGTAATCCTATTACATTTGCGGGGATTGATCTTTCTTACTC